>JAPLCR010000592.1 GCA_026392135.1 Armatimonadota bacterium | reverse complement strand
AGCGAAGGCTCACTGGGGTATGTATGACTTCTGTATCCAAAAAACGGTATCGCAATACAGATGTGCCTATAGGTCAAGCCTCTCTCCCGAATCGGGAGAAAGGTGTCCGCAGGACGGAATGAGGGACGGTACTAGCAAGCCTCCCATATCTCAAACCTCTCCAATACATACCCCAATGAGCATAGCGAAGGGTACGGGTTGGGATGGGGTGGGTAGGTCAGTACGGAAGCCCTACAATGCAGGAAGGAACTCAGACAGAGTGTGGCGAATCTTTGTCTACAAGGAGAAGCCTATCCGTCATGTCTGAGACTCTATTTGAACCCACCGATACCGACGAACACCCCCTATTAAGAGGTCTCAACCCTGTGCAACGCGAAGCTGTTCTGCATAACAGGGGACCTCTGCTGATATTTGCGGGAGCAGGGAGCGGCAAGACCCGCGTCCTCACGCACCGTATTGCTTACCTCATCGCAGAGCATAACGTCTACCCCCGCAACATCTTTGCCGTTACTTTCACCAACAAAGCCGCGCAAGAGATGAAAGATCGCATCGAAAAGCTCGTCACTCCTAATGCGGGCAAAAGCCTTTGGGTAGGGACATTCCACTCCACCTGTGCCCGACTTCTACGCGAGTACGGCGACGCGATTAGCCTTCCCTCCAACTTCGTCGTTTATGACGACAGCGACCAACTGGTAGTCGTCCGTGAGTGTCTGCGGCAACTAAATCTCGACGACAAGAAGTTCACCCCTCGAAGCCTCCTCTCGCATATCAGCAGAGCAAAAGAGAGCCGTATCTCCCCTGAAAACTACGCCAGCATCTACACAGGCTTTTTCGAGGGAATCTGCGGGAAGGTCTATCCGCTCTATCAAGCCAAACTGC
Organism: Armatimonadota bacterium; assembly: GCA_026392135.1. Taxonomy (GTDB): domain Bacteria; phylum Armatimonadota; class Chthonomonadetes; order Chthonomonadales; family Chthonomonadaceae; genus CAIJLM01. Next base: position 2,200 of record JAPLCR010000592.1, on the reverse strand, counting down.
GCCAGAACAACGCTCTTGATTTTGACGACCTGATAGTGGAGACTGTGCGTCTACTCGAAACTTCGGCGGAGAGCCTGATGCGACTCCAAGAACGCTTCAAATATATTATGGTAGACGAGTATCAAGACGTGAACCAAGTGCAGTACGAGTTGCTTCAACTCCTCGCCAAAAAGCACCGAAATATCTGCGTAGTAGGCGATGACGACCAGAGTATCTACCTTTTTCGTGGCGCGAATGTGGGGCTTATCTTGCAATTTGAGGAGGACTACCCTGAGGCGAAGGTCTTGAAACTAGAGCAGAACTACCGCTCTACCAAGACCATTCTCTCTGCGGCACACGGTGTGGTAAGCAATAATCGGGGGCGAAAGGATAAAAAACTCTGGACGGACAACGAAGATGGAAACCCCATCCACCGCTACGAGGCGGAGAACGAGCAGGAGGAGGCAGTCTGGATAGCCCAACAGATGCGGAGGGAGGTGCAGGAGGGAACGCGCAAGTGGAGTGACTACGCTATTCTCTACCGCACGAACGCACAGTCCCGTATTTTAGAGGAGGTGTTTCTGAACTGGAGCACTCCCCACCGTATTGTGGGAGGTCTTCGCTTCTACGAACGCCGTGAGATTAAGGACATTATCGCCTATCTTCGCGTCATTCATAACCCTGCCGACAGTGTGAGCCTGCGGCGCGTATTGAATGTTCCGACACGGGGTATTGGCGCAACCTCCATCGCTGCCCTAGACGAAGAGATGCAGTTTTCGGGACGTACTTTCTGGGAGGTACTCAAGGAGGCGGGTAGTTTTTCGCAGATACAGGCGCGGACTCGGATTCGTATGGCGGCATTCGTTACGCTTATCGAATCGTTTCGGAAAGAGGGCTTGAGCATCACCGACATCACACGCGGAGTTCTCGAAAAGAGCGGCTACCTTGCCATGCTGCAAGAGGAGAAGACGATTGAGAACCAGAGCCGACTAGAGAACGTGCGCGAGCTACTCTCCGTAACACTCGACTTCGAGGCGCAGACGGAAAGCCCTACGCTCGGTCTGTTTTTGGAGCAGGTTGCCCTTATTTCCGACATAGATTCGCTGGATGCCGCTACCGATGCCGTTACGCTTATGACGCTTCACTCCGCTAAGGGGCTGGAGTTCCCTGTAGTCTTTTTGGCAGGGCTGGAGGAAGGGATATTCCCCCATGTTCGCTCCCTTGAGAGTGACCGCGAACTGGAAGAGGAGCGGAGGCTCTGCTATGTAGGAATTACCCGCGCTCAGCGCGAGCTGTACGTCACCTATGCGAATAGGCGCACACTATTCGGCGGCATCTCCTACAACGCGCCTTCACGTTTTCTCAAAGAGATACCCAAAGACCTCTTTCACATTAGCCGCAAGGATGCAGGACGCGCCGTCTCCTCCTTTGACCCTGATGAGGCACAGCCACGCGCTGTTAAGAGGGCAAGCTTGTGGCATGAGGGGATAGTATCACCGAAAGAGCAGAAAAAAAGAGGAGCCGACAACCCGTACAAAACAGGTCAGCGCGTGCGCCACGCCGTTTTTGGCGTAGGAGTCGTTATTACGAGTAGCCCTTCAGATGGGGACACTATCCTCGAAATCGCGTTTCCGAATGTGGGCGTAAAGAGGCTCTTACTCTCTCTTGCGAAACTAGAGAGTGCGTAGAGTAGGCACAATAACCCCCTCAGAAAGCACGGAGTGCCCCTCACTCTTTCCAAAACAGAGGGGAAACTTCGTGCCATTACCCAAGACATGACCACTATCCAGTTTTAGGAGTAGCAGTATGCGTTTTCTTTGTTGTCTTATCGCCCTCACCCTCTCTTTGGGGCTGAGAGGGCAGAGCCTTGCTACTCTGCAAAGCAAAGAGATCAAGCGGCTAGATGGAAGCGTGATTTCTACTGCCGATATCGAACAAACCGTCATAAGATTGATGCAGGAAGCCCATGTGACCGGACTGAGTATCGCCATCCTGAACAGTAACAGAGTGGCGTATGTGAAAAGCTTCGGCTATCGAAACAAGGAAGAGGGGAAACCTCTCACCGAAGACACTGTAATGTATGGGGCTTCCTTTACAAAGGCGGTCTTCGCCTACTGGGTGATGCAACTCGTTGCGGAAGGTACGCTTGACCTCGATAGACCTGTGTATCAGTACCTAGAAAAGCCTCTGACAGACTACGAAAAGTACGAAGACCTAAAGT
>JAPLCR010000092.1 GCA_026392135.1 Armatimonadota bacterium | reverse complement strand
TTCGAGGTAGTCTATTGCAAAGCAGTAGGTGAATGCCTGATGGTTGTCGGGCTGGGCAACTGTGGGAGCATGAAGCTCACCCGTGTCGGATTGGGACTCTGCACCAGTAACGAACTCAGTATTCGTGAGCGGTAACAGATCTCCTAACTCCGTCGCGTCGAGGAAATAGGGCGCGTATAGGGTGGTTTGTCGCCCTGTGCGCGTCTCTTCTACAGTGACGGTGTTTACTCTGTCTCCTTGCGTCTGTGCGTCTGTCGGCTTGTGGTAGGTAAAGAGAGTCACGTGTCCGCTACTTAGGTACGGTTGCAGCATCTCCGTCAGTACGGCTAGGGCAACACGGGGCTCATGACAGAGACGGGATACGGAGCCGTTGCCTGGATTGAGTTGCAGGTTACTGTACGCCTCTCCCGTGAGCGGGTAGTTACGGCGATAGTAGTCGCGCACGCGGTTTCGGAATTCGCGGTAGGCACTTGTACAGCCGCGTTGTTCAATGTGGCGGTGTTCATCGGGGGGAACGGCTTGAGAGGTGAGTTGCCCGCCAATCCAGTCGGTCTCCTCTGTGAGGATGACACGCCCTCCGTTTCGCGCTATGGCAATCGCCGCCGCGCAACCTCCGACACCGCCGCCTATAATGGCGACATCGGCAGTGAGTTCGTTTGATTTTGCAGGGTTGTTTGAGTTCAATGCAACCCCTCCCACCCCCTCTCCGAATGGGAGAGGGGGGTCTTGTAGTGTAGGTTGTCTAGCCGCGCTCCGCCTTTGAGTGAATGGCGATTCGCTGCCCTGTGCGAGAGGACTCTAGTCCTGCAAGCAGGATTTCAGTGACGTGTCGCGCTGCCCAAGCGTTGCTCTGTTCGGGGTGCCGCCCCTCGTTAATACACTGTACCCAGTGTTCGTGCGCGGTTCCGCGTGTGTGCTTGCTTGCGTCGATGGGGGTGGATTTTGGGGGCGCGTCTGCTCCCAGAGGGTCATGCTCGCCCCTTCATCGCCGGGTATTACTATCTTTCCCTGAGTTCCGTGTATACGCATCTGGAAGGTACGCGCCGGGTCGCACCATCCCGTCTCCATACATCCTACGGCTCCATTTTCAAACTGTAGAATGAGTGTGGCGGTGTCTTCTAGCGTGGTGGGTTTGTCCATGGTGGCGACTAGCCCCATAACGCTCTTTACAGTGCCGAGTGTGGCAACGAGATTGGCGACGGCGTAGACCCCCATATCGAATAAGGCTCCCACGGATGCATCTGAGGCTTTGAAAAACCAGAGTTCTTCACTTTTCTCATTGAAAGCGTCGCGGATTTCGGCGTAGTAGACTTCGGGTCCTCCGTGACTGACGCGACAGCCCGCCCCTGACACTTTTCCAATTGCGCCCCGTTCTATGAGTTCACGCGCCTGATAGGTGTCTGCGCCGAAGTGGGGGAGCGCCATAACGGTTTTGTTGGTCTTCTCTACCGCCGCCACGAACTGGTGCGCCTCGTTGATGTCGCCGCAGAGGGGCTTCTGCATGAGCAGGTGCTTTCCTGCCGCCAACACCTTCAAACCAAATGGGACGTGGTGAGGGTGAGGTGTGGAGACGACTATCGCGTCTATACTGTCTTCGGCAAGTAGGTCGTCGTAGTTCGCAGTGGCGTTTGGAATATCGAACATCTCACAGAGGGCTTTTAGGCGGTCTGGCTGTTGTCCCGCGATATGGGTAACTTTTACGTCCGGGATCTGCACGAGTTGCGGTAGGTGGAGTTTGTAGGCGATGCCGCCCGCTCCGATAATGCCAACGTTCAAAGGGTTCTCCTTATGTGTTTTCAATGCGCTCAATTCTGTGTTGCGGAAATGCGTCATTCCATGCTTTGAGGTTCAAAACGAAGGTGTTGAAGCCTGATTTCCACTGTTTGCCTCGGCTTGTAGGAACTAAACAGGCTTTCCTCATCTTGTCGGTTAGGTTGTCCAAATCTGTTTCTGTTAGTGCTTCCTGAGCAATGAGTAGGAAATATGTAATTGGCTTGACGGGAGGTCTGCCGTCAAGAGTAAGA
>JAPLCR010000301.1 GCA_026392135.1 Armatimonadota bacterium | reverse complement strand
GGACTTGTCTGGAAGGCTGTCTGCGCGACGTTGTTCTAACGGGGAAGGATTGTGAACTAACGACACACCGTCAGTATACCTGGAGGTTTTGGAACAATTTAACTAGAGAGAGTCCTTAGATACTTTAGGTTACTGTTGCCGCAGGGTTTGGCGTAGCTCTGCGGCGTTACCCGCACTGCGAATCGCATCTTCAAAGGTGATAGCTTTACTCTCATAGAGAGCCACCAAGGCTTGGTTAATGGTATTCATACCGAAATGCGCCCCGTCTCGCATCGTCGCGTAGAGGTCATTTGTGTGCCCCTCTTCAAGGTGTTTGCGAACGGTTGGTGAGTTTACGAGGAGTTCTAACGCTGGAATGCGCCCTTTACCGGAGGCGTGCGGTAAGAGGCGTTGCGAGGTGATGCAGAGCAGAGAGCTACTGAGTTGTTGACAAATCTGCTCTTTAAGGTGGTTTGGAAAGTAGTTGACGATTCTATCTAGCGTGGTGGCAGAAGAGGGAGTATGGAGCGTGGTAATCACGAGATGCCCCGTCTCGGATGCGGAGAGAGCCACCTCAATCGTCTCCTTATCGCGAAGCTCCCCAATAGCGATAACATCGGGTGCTTGGCGCATCACGCTACGGAGTGCTGTAGCGAAAGACTGGGTGTCGTGCCCCACTTCACGCTGGTGAATGACGCTTTTTTTGTCTTCATACAGGTACTCAATAGGGTCTTCCACGGTGAAGATGTTCGCTTGCCGGTTACGGTTTATCTCTTCAATGAGAGCGGTCATCGTCGTGGTTTTTCCGCTTCCTGTGGGTCCTGTAATAATAATTAGACCGTGTGGTTCGAGTGCGAACCGCTTGAGAACAGAGGGCAAGTTCAGCTCTTCTAAGGTGGCGGGGCGGAGGCGAATCATACGTAGACACGCACCGATGGTTCCCCGCTCTAAAAAGAGGTTAGCGCGTACTCTCATTCTCCCCGGTATCGTAAACACGACATCTAGCTCTTGTTGTTTGTCTAGCTGGCGCATCAAATCTGCCGTGTCATCTGAATCGGTTATCTGATGGAGCATTCTATCTCTACAGGAGGAGCAGAGTATCTCGTAGGCAAGCTCTCTTGCCTCCTCTACCGTAATGACGGGGAGCTTTGTGGGTGTTATTTTGCCGTCAATACGCAGTACAGGAGGAGACCCCGCTTTAAGAATAAGGTCGGAGGCGCGTAGTTCGAGGGAAGTTTCGAGTAGTGCATGAATGCTGTGCATCGTGATACCGTTCTGTGAAGAACATAGCGTAGTGTTAGGTAGATGATTAGACGCATAAGCGGGGTAGTTTGTTCATGTTTTCTTGAAGATTTCTCACGCGCCAAACACACTTGCTTTCTCCTCTTGCACGGGGTATAGTGTGTGTAGAGGTTTCCCGCTGAGGGTACTTTCTATAAGACCTTAATTAAAGGACATTTAGTAAATATGGATTCTATACGTGTGCAGTTGAACTACCCGCTGGAGACGGTACACGAGCCGCTCCTATATCATCTTGTGACGGACTACGACCTTATACCGGACATTCGACGCGCAAGGATTGACGTAAACGCGGGCGGATTTATTTTTATGGAGTTGAGCGGGGCTTCCGATAATATCGAACAGGGACTACAGTACCTGCGTAGGCATGGAGTAGATGTCGGGCTAGTAGGGCTAGATGGGGCGGAGGACTGGAGTATTTAAGCCTTCTGACTTTGCTCCAACGCCGCCGAGAAAAATTCGGAGAGCGTTTGGCGGTAAACCTCCTGCTCACACTTGTGGATACCGATGTGGTAGGAGTGATTGAGGATGTGGAGCTGTTTTGGGTCTAACGCTGCACTGTAGAGCGCGTAGCTGTCTGCAACCGAGATGATTTTGTCTTTTGTACCGTGAAAAATGAGCATGGGGCGCGGGGCTATCTGCGCGATAACCGCTTGCGGCGAAAGCTCTTTCGGGTCTATGGGGAGCCATCGGCTACCGTAGTGCGTTACGCTCTGCTCGAAGAGGGGAGCCATCCCCCCTGCAAGAAGTTTGGCACGCTGGCGGATTGCGCTTGCTAGGCTAGCGAACGCCCCATGTGTTGCAACGGCTTTGATACGCGGGTCTTGCGCCGCAGTCAGAATAGCGACTGCCCCTCCCATTGAGTGACCATAAACGCCCAACAAAAGGGAGGTCATCTCAGCACGTTGTGTTATATAGTCTACCGCCCCTAAGAGGTCTTGTACCTCAAGGGAGCCTATCCCCGAAACCTTCCCCTCACTCCTCCCAAGTGCGCGAAAATCGAACATTAGAATATGAAACCCTGCCGCGTGTAGCCATCTGGCGCGGTCTAGTGTCTCCATGCGTGTTCCCGGATGCCCATGACAGAGTATCACGCCTCCTTTCGCCTCCTCCACAGGAACAAACCACCCGCTCAACCGCAGTCCTTCTCGTGAGGGAAACTCTACCTCTTGAGTGGGAAATGCTTCGCTCGTGCGTAGGTAGACAGGAAGGCGAGGCGGGTGCGTTGCGAAGCGGGCGAAGAGGTATCCCGCCCCTGCCACTCCCAAACTTGTGATTTTGTGTCCGAGTGTTTCGGGTTTTGCCATGTAGCTACTCTTCTAAAAGATAGTGAGATTATAACCTACTTTCGCTCTCGAAATCGGAGAGAGTTGAAAGGTAGCTACTCGCCTCGCTGAGCGTGTGCCCTGCTAAAACTCGCATTAGCCCTTGCACTAGAGGGGAGTGCGCCATGCTATGTGCATACCGCTTTGAAAGCCAGAGTGCTATAAGGACGAAAATCACTCCAAACAGCAGATTCGTGGCAAGGTACTTTGTGCCTAGCAGTGTGTAAGCGTCCTTCCCCCAAAACCCTTGCATTGCCACAATCAAGAGGGGAGTCCACGCTAGGGGTGATAGTATTAGCGTCCACTGTGTACAACGGATGTGTAGCCGGCGGAGCATCTCCACCTGCTTTTGAATAGAGGTGAGGGGCTTATTATAGTCTATGGTCAGGGCAAGTGCCAACTGCCGTATCAGTACATTCAAGATAACCAGCAGGAAGCCTTCTAACACGACTGCGGGGACTACAAATCGCGCCATAGTGCGGTGTTCATAGATAAACGAGCCTAGCATCCCTATCGCTGGCACATTCAGTATCGCTTCCACTCCCAAGCCCAGTGCTACTCGGTGCAGTGAGGAGCGCGTGCGGTTCATCTGCGTTGCTTTCAGCAGTTGTCGGTTTATCTGAAGGCTCGCCTCTAGTTTGGCATCGTACTGCGCCCACTTCTCTCGCATCTCATCCAGTTCCATTGTCGTCTCTCCTCTACTCTGTTTGGTCGAACTCTTGTTTGAGTCTCTGCTTGAGCCTACCTATCTTGGTGGCTACGTTGGTTTCACTAATGCCCATCACGCTCGCTATCTCCTGATAGATATATCCGTCTAGGTAGAGCAGCATAAGTGCTTTGTGCATCGGGTCAAGCCCCTCTATGAAGTGATAGAGTAGCTTGACATCCTCTGTCTGCTCGGCGGCGGTATCTGCGATATTCAGGAGCTGAATGTCGCTGGAGACGACGTTGCGTGTTCTCGTACTCTCTCTGCGGTAGAACGAAATGGCTACGTTGAGCGCAACCCGATACATCCAAGTAGAGAATCGGGAGGACTCTCGAAACGTGCTAAATGAGTTCCAGAGATGAATAGTTATCTCTTGCGCGAGGTCGTCTCTATCGTCTCGGTTCTTGCAGTAACAGTTACAGATTTTGTAGAGGATTCGCTTATGCTCTTCGATGAGGCTTTGGAACCTCTCTTCTTGTTGTGCGTCTTTCATTCGCCCCTCTATCTGCTTCTGTCTTCAGGCTTATTGTCTCTTCACCTCATTATTCGCGCCGCCCTCAAGAAAAATCACAAGGAGAGGCACTCTTTTTGAGAAATAGGCTTCCTATACTCATGATGTACCTCTCCTTTGAGTAAGAGTGCGGGAATCCTTGCGTATTTTCACTTACCCCCTCACCCTCCTACTGCAACGCAAACTTGCTCTGTGCTTCGTGGCATAACAGGAGGCTAGGCAAGGCGTGTTCAATACGAGGGTAGAGCGGAGTTCCCTCTTGAAGACAACGGATAAAGGCGGAGGTCTCTTCGTAAGAGCCATCTCGCAAAAAAAGCGGAGTATCAGGGGTAGCACCTCTCTCCACCTCCAGCCTTCCTTTCCTCCAACAACGCACCGATTCGCCCTCCCCGCCCATTGTCGTGACAGAGGCTCGAAAATCTTCGCCAAACAGCTCAAAACGCTCTTCCACCATACCCACGCTCGGTAGGATTTCAACGTACCCTACTGTGGAAGTCTCGTATTGAAACGAGAGGAGGAGAGAGGGAGTGCTACAGAAGAGCGGAGAGAGTCTTTGAACTTCCATTGCTCTGATGTCGCCCCCGATATGACGCATGGCATCGACGGCATGGATACCCGTACCCCATACAAACTCCTCTTCGCGCCTTGCACTCCGATACATCTGACCACGCACGTAGGTGAGTGTACCGATCTGTTTTGCCCAGCTAATGGCAAAATTAAGAGAGGGGTTGAATCTGCGGTTCAGAGAGACTGAGTGCTGTGTCCCGGTCGTCTGAGCCGTGTCCGCCAAAGCCAATACCTCGTCCAGAGAGCTACCTAGCGGCTTTTCGAGGAGGCATGGAGTACCTGTCCGCAGTAAGAAGTTTCCAACCTCCGCAATTTTATCTACGGGAAGTACGCTAATAATGCCATCTAGCATCTCTGCCTGCAACATCTTGTTCATATCCCCATAGGCTCTCGCGAAGCCATAGAGTTCACAGTATCGTTCTGCGCGTGCGCTCTCCCTATCGCAGGCGGCAACCAAGACTATTTCGCCAGGATTTTGGGCGGCATAGTGGGCGAGGGGGCGAGCGTGTGCGCTCTCCGAATGCCCTCCGCAACCGATAATTGCCAGATGAATGGGCTTCTTTTTTGCGACCGAGGTTGTTGATGTCATGGGTATGCCCCTCTTTCTTTGGTTCTCTACAGCGATAACGGATAGCCTCTCCTTACCAACTATCTGCTTCGTGCCGATACAGTGGTTAAAGCAGACCTAACTGTGAAGGAGAGTCAAGCACAAGTGAAGTATACCCACAGCATCGTAAAAGCCCCTGCCCCAACGCCTCAGCAAGACCTTGAGGTAGAACAACTTGCACAGATTTGTAGGGAGCGGGAAGGGCTAGAACTCTCTTTGGATAGAGAGCCAGTACGCAGGTTTGGTGAGAGCAATCAACTCTTCTGCTACGAAAATGGAGTGTTGATTGGCTTCGTCTGCCTCGTCTCCTACACTGATATTGAGGCGATGGGTATGGTGCATCCTGACCATAGGCGTAAGGGAGTTGGAAGAGCGCTTCTTGAGGGGGTAAAAGCCGAGTGTCGGCTTCGAGGGAGCTCTAAGTTTCTGCTGGTGTGCGAAGCGGCAGCACCAGATGGCGCAGGCTTCGCAAGGGCAGTAGCGGGAATGTACCGATTCTCCGAGTACCGGATGGAGTTGAACCCCGCGCTCTTCATGCCCTATACTCCTCCAAAGGAGAGTGCCGTTCTCGAACGTGCCGGTATAGAGGATTTGGATAGGTTGGTCTCGATTCAGGCGGAGGCGTTTGGGGATACGGAGGAGGAGAGCCGCAAACGCTTCACCCGATGGCTACAGGAACCCAACCAACGCTTCACGCTTGGCTTGCTGAATGGCGAAGCGGCGGGTATGCTGAGAGTAGCGACGTTCGGAACGCCCCCCGATGCCCGCGTCGCCTATATCTGTTCGTTTGGCGTTTTACCCGCCTATCAAGGGCGCGGCTACGGGCGGCAAATCCTATCGAAAACGGTGGGGGCGTTATTAACGGAAGGCTTGGAGGCTATCCGAATTGAGGTGAACGTTGCAAACTGTAACGCGCTCTCCCTGTACAAATCGTGCGGGTTCGAGGAGATAAGCGAGTATCAGTACTACGAGGTTATGGCGTAAGCCTTCTAGGGTGTCATCACCTCATGCGTTTTCTTGTTTTTGAAGGCGGGTGACTGTAGTAAGACCTGACACTCTTTTAAAAGTTTTGGTGCCTCAACGTTATCCTTGTCCTCTGCTATCAGCAGAGTCAGGTGGCGGGAGGCGGCGGCATAGTCGGTCTCCTCCATACAGACTTTCGCCAGTTTCAAGCGCACATCCTTGCGCTCTTGGATAGCCGTAGGGGTGTCGGGCGGAGTGTTTAACAGACGGTTCTCAAAGTGGCTCTTCTCACGGTAGATACGTGCGATACGCTGAAACTCTGCAAGCACCTTCTCTCCTTCCACTTTTCTGCCCAAGCGAATATAGGTCTGCCCCAAGTAGAGGTAGGTCTTGTTCTCCGCGACTCCCAGTTTCACTACCTTTTCCAGTTCAAGTACCGCCTTTTCGGGCTTATCTTGACGAAAGTAGAGTATCCCCAGTGCAAGATGTACTCCGGGATTTTCTGGAACCTTCGCAAGCACGCCTTTCAGCTCTACTTCTGCGGTAGCGAAGGCTTCAGCAGTGTTTGCCTCCTCTGCAAGGGCGCGTCCTAGCAGGTAGTGGGTCTCCATATCGTTGGGAGCAACCTGAATAATGTGGCGGTATACCTGCTCTGCATCTGCAAATTTAGAGAAGAACAGCAGAGAGTACCCATAAGATTTGAGATAGTCTATGTTATCAGGCACCGCTTTGGTTAGCTTCTGCAAAACCTCCAATTTTTTATCGTACTGCGATAGTTTGCCGTAAGTGAGTGCAAGTAGATACTGTGCTTGATAGTTTTTTGGGTCGAGCTCTACACTACGGCTCAGCTTCGTTATTGCCTTCTCATCGTAGTTGTACTTCTCGTAGAGGCATCCCAGAGTGTAGTGCGCGTAGGCGTTGTTAGGAGCAATAGAGATGGCTTTATTGAGTTGGATTTCTGCCTCTTGCGGCTTTTCCAAACGCGCTAACTCTGTGCCGAGCATAGAGAAGGTGGCAGAAGAGTTTGGGTTCAGGGCAGCAGAACGCGCCAACGCCTTCATCGCTTCGCCGTGATTTCCCTCCATGGAGAGCTTAGATCCGAGCCAATACATCACCTCTGGATCCCAGTCGCGCTTCTTTGCTAGCTCTTGCAGTTCAGGCAAAGTGGCGACGATAAGGTGTTCGCGCATCTTCTTTTCGCTAGCGGCGGCTTGCCAGTTCGCGAGAACTACGGTCACTGTAGCCGCGCCAACCAGAAACACACCCCAAATTAAGATACGTTTGAGTAGTCCTGTCTTCTTCATCACTTCCCCTTCCCTGTTTCCGTTACGCCCTGTCCCTCCACAAGAGTCAGAAAGCGGTCTCCTACGATGTTCGTCAATGTCTGCCGCAAGCCGCTAGTCCAGCGAACCTCTATCTTGTCCGCCTGTTTCGCGCTTCCCAAGCCGATATGCACCCGAATATCGTGGCTCGAAAGAAAACTACCCGTCGGCGAAACATCCTGCCGCCAGCGTTTCCCTCCCGCCTCAATCATCACAATAGCACCGATAGCGTCGCGGTTGCTCTTCGTTCCCTGCAATTTGAGCGTCAGAAAGTGGTTCGTATTTTTGGCGTTGTTTTGGAGGAGGAGGGTTCGCCCTTCAACATCCATAATCAGTGCTGAGAGCCGCCCGCTATTGTCAATATCCCCTACCGCCAATCCGCGCCCTACAATCGGGGTCTGAAAGACCGCGCCCGACGACTTCGTAACCTCTTCTAAGCGTCCGCCGCCTACATTATGGAACAGTTGCGGGATTTGCCGATAGTCGGTAGTCTTATCCGTCTTCGCGATATTGTCTACTGCATGACCATTGACGCACATCAAGTCGAGTTTGCCGTCGTTGTCGTAGTCCAAAAACTTGATTCCAAAGCCGACATAAGGTTCAGAGGCAAGCCCGATATTTGCGGTGTAGCAGATGTCTGCAAAGAGGTCGGGGGCTTTCTGCTTATAGAGGCTCGTCACCTGATGCTGATAGGTAGTGACCACAAATTCGAGTTTGCCGCACTGGTCGTAGTCGCCCCAGTCAATCCCCATGCCCGCATGGGCAAGCCCCGTCACCCCTACATCCGTACCGCTCGTGGGTCCGATGTTCTTGAAGTATCCGTTCCCCTGATTTTTGAATAGGTCGCCGGGTAGTTGGTCGTCCGCTATCGCAATGTCCATCCATCCATCCCCATCAAAATCTGCTATTGCCAAGCCTAACGCGTTCCCGCTTGCCGTATCAAACCCTCGTTTTTTTGTCTCGTCGGTGAAGGTTCCGTTACGATTACTATGAAATAGAACGGGCTTTTCCGGCTCCTAGTTGGTAGGTCCGCACGTAGACATTATGCCCCCTTGTAGGCAGAAGCGTGTGCTTTTATCGGTGTAGAACTGAACGTAGTTCGCAACCACTAAATCGAGGTAGCTGTCGTTATCAATATCCACAAAGCAGGCACTTGTCCCCCACAGTTTCGTACTGATGCCCGACTCTTTCGTCACTTCGCGAAACTTCCCGCCTTCGTTGTGATAGAGGGCACAACAGCGATACCCGCTAATAAACAGGTCGGGCTTGCCGTCGTTGTCGTAGTCACCTACCGCGGCTCCCTGCCATGTTCCGCCCTCCTGCCGTATCCCGCTCTGCGCTGTAACATCGGTGAAGGCTCCACTTCCGTTGTTCTTAAAGAGGAGAACTTGCGTGGGTCCCACAAGGAGAACATCCTGCCAATCATCACCATTGAAATCGAGGAACGCACACCCGCCGCCGAGCGTCTCAAGGGCGGTAAGAGGGCTTTTTCCGTTATGCCCTAGCGTCAGATTCACGCCCGCCTTCTGCGATACATCAATAAAGGTGTCGTTCGGCGAAGCCACCGCAGTGGGCGCAGTAGCGACGGAAGGGGCGGGCGAAATGGGAGACTTGTTCTCTTTATGGCACCCTCCGCCCATTACGAACAAGAAAAAGGTCAGTAGGAGTAGTTTTCGTGTCATGGCGTGCCTTTTCGCATCGTTGGGAATGTTGTAGGGCGAAGCGTGTTATCGCCTTCACGCAGTTCGTAGAGCTGATTGCTTGCCCATTTACCTTTAAGGATTTGGCGAAGTCCGGATGTCCAGCGAACCTCTATTTCATTGAACTCCGCTCTATCACCCAAGCCAAAATGGAGGCGCGGGTCGCTAGAGGAGAGGTAACTGCCTCCGCTCTTCCTGTCTTGCAGCAGCGTGGTAGAGCCAGCCTTGAGCCAGACTCGTGCTCCAATTCCATCGCGGTTCGACTTCACACCGACGAGTTGGAGCGTTACGAAATGGTTGCGGTTGGCGGCGGTATTGTGTAGCAGGAGAGGAGTGCCGTCGTTATTGCTAACGAGTATATCCACCTTGCCGTCGTTGTCGTAGTCGCCAAAAGCGACTCCCCGTGCCGTATGCAGAAGCGCGAAAGGAGTGCCCGCCTCTTTCGTCGCCTCGTGAAATTTGCCGTTGCGTTCGTTATGAAAAAGTTGGTTTGGCTGTAGATACCGCTCATCCGTCGTGGACTGTTCCACCTCCGGGTAGACATGACCGTTCGCAAGAAAAATATCGAGCCAACCGTCGTTATCGTAGTCTATAAAACCCGCCCCAAAGCCTAGATAGGGGAACCCCGCGTCGCCAATGCCGCTAGGCGCAGAGACCTCCGTATAGAAGCCGCCTTTTTGCCCTTGCCATAGGTGGTCAGGACGCTTCGACCAGTCAGCGACGAAAAGCCCCGGTATCCCTTCGTTCCTATAGTCGCCAAAATCGATGCCCATCGAAGCGATAGAGGCTCCATCTGTCTGCGCGAAGGCGACACCTGCGGCGGAGGCGACATTGGTGAACTTTCCATTTTTGTTGTTTCGGAAGAGCCAGTTCTCTACGCCGTCGTTACCGACAAATATATCTGTCCAGCCGTCGCCGTCTACATCGCAGGTAATAGCGGAGAGGGCTTTCCCTGTAGGAATATAGACTCCCGCTTGCTTAGTTACATTGGTAAACGTGCCGTCTCTGTTCTGGTGAAACAGTAGACTCGCCGTTCCAGAGTAGGCGGAGGGCGGACAGTTTGAGGTGATGTCGTTGGCGAGTTTGCAGTAGCGTAGCCCGTCTATACGGTACTTGACATAGGTGCAGATGAAGAGGTCGAGCCTTCCGTCGCGGTCGTAGTCCAGCCAGACTGCGCCCGTGTGGAACGGCTCCCCGAAATCCATCGCGCCAAGCCCCGTCTTCTCGGCTACGTCGGTGAAGGTTCCGTTCCCATTGTTATGATAGAGAGCGTTTTTGCCCCACTGACATATATAGATGTCGGGCTTGCCGTCGTTGTCGTAATCAGCTACCGCCACCCCTAGCCCGTAGCCCGTGCCGGGAACTCCCGCCTGTTCGGTAACATCAGTGAAGGTTCCATCCCCGTTATTGCGATAGAGGGCGTTGCGCGATTTTAGCCCGCGCCCGTAGAGGTCTCGTCCGTTCAGCAGGTAGATGTCAAGTAGCCCATCTCCGTTGTAGTCGAGAAAAGCGCAACCGGAGCCGTTCTCCTCCATCATCGTCGCCATGCCCTTATGCCCGTTCTCAAACTTGAAGTCTATTCCAGCGCGTTGGGCGACCTCTTCAAAGGGAACATTTACGCTGACAGCAGGGACGTTTAGAGAGGGGGAGGCAGGGGGAGGCGGCGCGGGGCGGCAAGCAGGGCAGAGTAGCCCCCAGAGGGCTATACAGATGAAAAGACGCTCTTTCGTCAATGAAAATCATCCTCTCTACTGAAGTGCCGACGCAGTAGTCTCTCCGTCAAGAGCGTTTAACGCATCCTTCTCAGGCGCGTTCACCTCCTCTTCGTCTCTCTGCTTACCAAGATCACGCAACACATCGAAGGGCGGCTCCCACGCCTCCGCGCCATATTCACGGGTGGTAAAGAAGTTGAAGAGGTAGATGCCGTCAGCTCCCTCTCGCCTCAAGTAGTCCGCCGCACGCCGATACTTGTCGGCGTTGAGATACTGCGCTTTACTGCCCCCCTCTGTACACTCGATACCGCCATAGACTGGGACTTTACGGAGAGCATCCTTCCATGGCTTGACGGGCAGGTCGTACCTTGTGAACAGAAACTCGGAGACGGTGACAAAATCCACCCAGCGGCTCTTTACCCACTCCGCAACGTCACAACCGATAGCACGGGCAGACAGAAGCGTGGGAGGCGTTCGCCCATAGTTAGAGGGAACACGTACAGCAAGGATTAGCTTACGGTGACGTCATTCATGCGAAAAGAGAGTAGTGCCTCGCGCCCACGCCGCCTCGTCTCCGATAGCATGAGCGCATAGGGGTCTATACCGGCTTCAAAGAACCGCTGTATGTTAGAGAACCTCTGACGCTCCGAATCTGACCACTTTGCACGCTCTTGTGTTGAGGAGAGTGCTCCTCTCATGGTGCCTACCTTCGTAGGATAGTACATAACCTGTGCATTGATGCAAACAAGTACCGTGTCTACTCTACTTCCCTCAAATACCACCTCTTCAATAAGGCGTTTTACATCTTCCACGGTGATGGCGACGGGTGTTTTACTCCCTGCTTTCGTGGACATACAGGAGTCCCCATCGAAGTTGTACAGTACGCGCCGAGTACCTGTGGAGGGGGACATACGAAGCGACCTTTCCTGCCCTACCGCGCCTTGTACGGTGAATAGTGCAGACATAAGGAAGAGGGCTATAGAGAGGGATATGGGGTATTTACCACACATTTTCCGGGGAGTCCTTTGAACTATTTTCGGGTAGGCATATCCACAAATTCGCCCTCGTAGAGCAGACCTTTCTTGCCTCTAGTCAGGCTCTGATACGACAATATCTCCCTCAAAAAGACTCAATACATCGTTCACAAGCGCGGTATGCGCGTCCGACACCGCCTCTTCCGGCGGCTTGAGGGCGGGCACTACTACAGGCACGGACGGAGGAGTAGACGCGGAATCCTCTCTGCCGCTTGCGCCTATGTCGAAATCGGCGATACGGTTTGGAGCTGTTCCCTTGGGGGCTCCCTCGCTCACCTCCATCAACGGGGAGGGCGCAGTGGAAGGCTTAGGCGGGGCGGATTGAGCCTCCGTAGCTAATAGACCCCGAATAGTGAATCCTTCCACCTTCAGAACGGAGTTGATGTGCTTTTCAAAAAACTGACGTTGTTCCGGTTTATTCTGTATTCTTTCTAACATAAACTTATCGGTAAAAGAGAGGAAAATCACCTTTCCTTCCAATCTCTCAACTCTACCTGCATTTAGAACCATATAACCATTAGGAGATTTTCTTTCCACCTCTCGCAGTATGCGGCTCCATGAGCGGCGCACCACCTCTAGTGTCATCTCTTCTGCGAAGCGGTTTGCCTCTACTGGAAGGGGAGCCTCTTCCTCAATCTCCTCTTGCGGATACTCGCGAACGGGCGCAACAGCAGTGCGTTGGGGACGCGGTACAAAGGCGGGAGCCATAGAGGAGGGAGGAGGGCTAGGAGGCAGGACACTGGGAGCGGCTTTGGTCTCCACAACAACGCGTGTATTCGTAGCAAAGTTTGCGGGCATAAGCCGCAGGAGCGTGCGCTCTAACAGAACTCTCTGCTGATTCGTAAAGCGTAGATCGCGCTCGGCGGCAGAGAGTACCTCTAGCATCTGCAAGAGGTCGGTAGGAGTGAAGGCGGATGCTTGCCCTGCCATCTGTGTGTATCGTTCTGCGCTCATCTCGGCTTGCGCTGTTTTTTTGGCACCGGCAGAGATAAGAAGGAGGTCACGCAGATAGCCGGAGAGAGTCGTAAGAGCCTGCCGCACGTCCGTCCCACTCTCTACCACATCTCCTGCAGCCGTCAACACGCGCTCCATCTCTCCGCTTGCAATCGCCGAGACAATCTGAATCAGGCTTTCGTTTCCAACCGAGCCTATCGCCTTATGCACCGTCTGTGCGGAGATATGCCCTTCTGAGTAGGCGATAACCTGCTCTAGTAGAGAAAGAGCATCACGCCAAGAGCCTTCCGCACCACGTGCGACTGCCAAGACCGCCTCCTCATCGGCACTATACCCCTCTGCGGTAATTACGCTCTGAACAGAGGACATCAGGTCTTGCAGGCTACCTCTCTTGAACTGGAAGGGCTGACAGCGAGAGCGAATGGTGATGGGGACTTTGTGCCATTCGGTGGTGGCAAGAATAAAAACGACGTGGGCGGGCGGCTCTTCAAGGGTTTTCAGGAGGGCATCAAAAGCTTTGGAGGAGAGGTCGTGTACTTCGTCAATAATGTAGACTTTGTAGCGTGCCTCAGTGGGGGCATACTGCACATTCTCAATAATCTGCTCACGTACATCGTCAATACCTGTTTTGGAGGCAGCATCTATCTCCACCACGTCCATACAGCTACCGTCGCGAATAGAGATGCAGAGATGGCACTCTCCGCAGGGTTCTGGGGTCGCAACGTCTTGAGACGTGCAGTTTAGGGCGCGGGCGAGTAGACGGGCAGTAGAAGTCTTACCGCAGCCACGCGCCCCATGAAAAAGGTAGGCGTGAGCGATTCGTCTCGATTTGATAGCGTTTTGGAGGGTGCGCGTAACCTGCTCTTGCCCCATAAGTTCGGAGAAAGACTGAGAGCGATATTTGCGGTAGAGTGCGACGTATGCCATCTAGCCACCGATGAGGAGAGTTAGAGTGAATAATGAGGGAAAGTAGCGCAGAGCATGGAGAGCCGGGGGAACAGAACATACACACAACGACAGTCTTAAGGCTGCTTCCTGCGGGGTCCTGACCTGGTTCGTCCGCGTCATGCTATGCCTGCGCCCGGCTCTCAATACCCTGCGCTACTTCTTATTATACCCCATTTTTAATTTTAGCGGGGAGTCGATTTCATAGGGTAAGACCTCTCTCTAAGCTAGTTCAGATTAATGCACTCTCCCGCGTAGCACAGTAAGAGAGCCTTTGGGCAGAATATAGGTCGTGTTTGCCCCACCAGCTTGCACTAACCTTGTGATGGAGCCGGGAGGGTCTGCATAGCCGTCTGCACCATTCGGATGCCAGGCGTAGTTCTCTACACCGAATGAAAGAGCCTGCACGGCTCCTTTAAAGTAGTGAGAGGTGGTATCTAGAAACTTAACGCTTACAGTATGCGGAGCCGCCTCGTCACGATTTACGAGAAGAACTGCCCAGCGTCCATCTGGGCGCAAGAGCGCGTAAGCCGTCACGAGTTGATTTCCGTTCGCATCCATCAAGTCACACTGTACGGGATAGACCTCATGGAGTTTACCTATGGACTGCGCCCATTCGCGATGAATCAACTGGGCAGCGAAGTACTCGGCAGTCGGTTTCACAGGAATCCGCGATGTCTCTGGAGGGGAGGTTAGTGCCAGCGTGCTAGGGTCTGCAAGAAACATTACAGAGTTGCTATAGGGTGCAGAGGCATCGGAACTCAGAGGCATTCCCTCATACCGATAGAAGTATGCAGATCTACCGCCGTCAGAGAAGAAGCGCCCAATAAAGTCTGCGTACCAGATGGCTCCCATAACATTGACGACCGCCTCAGACGAGCCAGCACAGACATTCGCTTCTGTGATGAGGAGAGGTGTGTTTGGGGGAACCCCTGCGTTGGCAACCCATGAGAATATCGTGTCTACCGCCGCAGGTTCATCATAGAGGGCTGTCCATGATGCGGTAGGGTCTAGGGGATAGTGTTCTACTGAGATAAAGCTGAGATACTGTACGCCGTTATGCGTCTTCAGATAGGCGACAAATCGTTTGAGCCAGTCACTCTCTCCTCTGTTATCGGGGAAGCACTGTACGCTATCTGTAGATAGAATGGGGCCCCCCAGCGGCAGGTTTGCATCCAGCTGGCGCAGTTGAGTAGCCCACTGCACGTATAAGGCTCCATAGTCTTCTGGTGACATGAACTGCCCGTCTGGCTCTTCACCCAACTCTACCCCTGTAAGCGGATAGCCTTGTTTCTTGAGATATGCGATTTCGGCGACGGCATCCTCTGGTGTTCCGTATGCCATTGCAACCGGAACTAGAGCGGGAAGTCCGCGCCCGGCTCCGCCGGGTCTGAGAGCCAGGTCAAGACCTACTTGCTCATCACTGAGAGTCTGGTCTTTCACTGTGTGCCAGCAGTCGGTAGAAGAGACGTAGATGGGAGTCTGTTTTGTATCTGGGCGATGGCTCACATAGTCCGTAAAAGCCCCATCGCTACCGATACTTCCCACTTCAATTTCGTATACCGCGTATCCCAAGCGGTTTCGGGCATCCCCTTGCCCATGGCTGTCATACGTGTTAGAGGAAGCCGTCATTACAATGCGGATATACTGCACCGAGAGGGGTTGACTGCTCACTTTTAGGAGGGCTTCCCCGCCCGTTTGTGCAGAGTACTGCCCCTTGTCAAAGGTTTTCCACTGCCCGCCGTTTTTAGTGGGGTCATCTATTGGGTTATCATGATTTTTTGCCCAGTACTGCACAGTGAAATTGGTAGCGTAAGGGTTTGCCCAGTGAATACGGAGACCGTTAATGGAGTGTTTTCTTGTGAGATTTATCAAAATCCACTGGGGATGAAGGATATCACTCTCCTGAGTGTAGTATGAGGCGAGATAAGGGTTACTTTTCCAGTAGGAAGTCTTATCGTTGTCGGTCAATCGGGAGTAGCCGTCACCGCTAGCGTTGTCGTAGGTAGACCCTCTATGCGGTAGTTTGAACCCGACTGCACCTTGCCCATAAGAGCCAATGTCAATCGCATCTATGCCCGCACCAAATGCCTGATCAGGGTTAAAGCGATTGAGCAGATTACTGGAACCTATCCCCACTGTAATGTGACCTACATTGGGGGTCAGATAACCAGGAGGCATGGGATTCACGGTGCGTATAGTGTGACGCTTCTGCACTCGCCGCTTCAGCAGTTTACTGTGCGGAGCTAGTTGGCTCTGAGCCAGAGAGGAGAAGGTACTTAATAAAAGCAGTATAAGAGCGGTATATCTCAATAGAGTCCTTCCTTATAGAGGAGATGCCTGCCTGTCTCTTTTGTTGGTGTAGAGAATAACACCAATGAGCAGAACGGCAAGGACTAGAGAAGACCCAATCGTGCCGAAGCCGAGTCCGCCTTTCTGTGTGGGTTTTGTGAGCAGGTCTCCAAAGGTGGCTCCAAAAGGACGAGTCAGCACAAAAGCTATCCAAAAGAGTAGGATACGGTTGATACGGGTAAAAAACGCCGCCAGAACAGTCATGGCAAGCAGTCCACCGATGAGCGCGGCGCCTCCCAAAAAGCCCAGACCGGAGCTATCGGCTAAGAAATCTCCGACGGCAGTTCCTAACGTATTTGAAAACAGTATGGCTATCCAGTAAAACAGCTCTCCTTTGGTCGTATGGATGTTGTCCACAGAGAGCGTCTTTTCGCTATAGTGCCAAATTGCCAACACCGTTCCTAAACAACAGAGGAGAGTCAGAGAGGATTTGGCGTACCCAAGCTCCAACGTCCGTCCCATGTAGTCTGACATGGTTGTGCCAGCTGTACTTGTAGCGAGAATTACTGCCCAGTAGAGAAAGGAGTGGAACTTCTTGGAGAGAAGTTGCGCCGTAAGTGTAACTAGAAATATGCCTATCAAAATGGCAGAACTCATGGCGTAGCCAATGTTGATAGTCATGGATAGAAGGTCGCCCGCCGTTTCGCCCAACGTCGTCGCACAGATTTTCATTATCCAAAAGTAGAGTGTAACTTGCGCTACTTTGCTTGTGTTCATAAGTTTTCCTAAAAGGAGAGCAGGGTAAGCAGGACTCCTTACCTTGAAACTGCTCACTTTCGTATCAGCCACACCTCCGATACCTGACAGCCGCGCCCATTTCCTCCGCGCCCTGCCTCTCCTGTCCAGCTCAAAAGTAGCTCGCCGTTTCGGGTTGCCTCCGCAGGAATGTCAAACTCTAACGGATGGGTGGGCTTAGGCTTCACCATAGGAGCGTGTATCTCAATACTGTTGTTCGCGACAAGGCGGATTTTCCGTTCGAGACTATCACCCCGATAGACTACCCTAAGCCGGTAGTGAGCGTTTGCATCCAGCTTGGTATAGCGCATCTGTAGGGGGGCATCGTAGAGCGATTCGGCGTGCCGCAGCCACGCCATACGTACTGCCTCCCCTTCATCACTGCAAAAGCCTACGCGTGAGGTCTCGAAGGTTCCGGGGTCAGATTGAAAGCCCTCTGCGTTTAGCAGGTGTGGGCGGCGTAAAGGATTGCCGAGTTCGTCGTAGAAGCCTCCCTCACCGGGGTCTGTCCAGTGAACTATCGCTGCAATCTCCTCAAGGCGAACGTCTTCGGAGCCTTGTTTGCGTACCTCCACAAAACGTTTTAGAAGCCACTTGCGGTTGTTCAGCGGAACATCAATACTGTCTAGGTTTGCCCCTCGCTCTATCCCAATTGCCTGATACCGCTCTACGCTTAACTGCATCCGAATACTTTGGAAAAGAGCCTCTGCGAGTTCAAAAACACGCGCACGCAGGTTCTGTGATTGTGGGGTCTTAGCCTGTTCGAGTATTCTCTCCGCCTCTGCCATGGCGGCTAGCGAGCCTGTTTTCTGCGCCTCTGCTAGCTTCGAGAGGGCTTCCTCTTCCTGCCCCTGTTCGTAAATCAGGCGGTCACGTAGATAAGCGTCGTAGTAGGCGCGGTAGAGTGCCTGCTGGAAACGCCAATTGCTACGCTCCTGTAGGGTCGCGTTGTGTTCCATCGATTGAAATGCTTTCAGCGTGGCGTTTACCCCCTCGTTTTGAGCAAGAGAGCCCCGCCAGTTGCGCTCCAGAGCGAGTAGCCCTTGTGCGAAAGATTCGGCATGGCGACTATTCACGAAGTAGCGGCTATACTCCCGCAGTATCTCATGCACATCTGCATCTGGATTCCAACCGAGCGCACTCCATATCGCTTTATTCACGTCGTCGTTGCACCCCTCCGAGTAGGTAAGGAAGCCAACCGTGTATTTCTGCAACTTCCGAAAAAGGTGCGCTTGGTCGAGAGGGCGCGGATTGATACCTTCACGTCCCTCTGTTAGAGCATAGGCGGTATCCCAATCGGGAACGGGGTACTCGCACTGACGGGAGTGTGTTATGTCGGGGTAGTGACGAATGGGGTACTGACTGGGAACCTGCGCCCGTAACTCGGGTAGACTGAGGCGTACTTGGGGACCAAACACAACCCCCGTCAACCACTTCGGACTCTCCTTGCGGAGTATCGCCAGAAATTCATCCATCCAGACCTTCGTGAAGCCTTGCGGTGAGACCCACATCTGCGCTTTGGGGTGCGAACGGCGCAGAACCTTCGCCTCTTTCTCTAGGAATGCCATAAGAACTTTAGGTTGCGTGTGTCCGGGATCACCCCCCGGTACGAACACCGCATCTACACGCGGTAACTTCTGAAACACATCACCCCACTCTTTGAGAGAGGCTTGTACGGTTTTGGGGTTGGAGTAGTCGCGCTCCATTGCTGGATACCATATCCAGACATCCAGCCCATACTCGTCTAGTAGGCGCGACATCTCGGTCATCATCTGCATAGGAGGTAGAGGGAAGTGATGGCTGTCTGCCGCATCGTCTGATTTGGGGGGTATCAGTTCGACGGCGTTTGCACCGAACACAGCAAGGTCACGGATATACTGCTCCCACATTGGCACAGACCATGCGTCATACGAGTTGGTCTTGGGGCGATACCCCAGTTGATGCCCGCGCAAAGGATAGCGAGGGTGGGAGACTATTCTCATACTATGCGGAGCTGCTATACTATCGCGCTCCAAGTGCAGACTCCGCAGAAGCCGCCCCACACCGAATAGAACTCCGCGCTCGTCGTTTCCTGCTACCGCCACCACAGAGTGGGAGGCAGTGATGATATACCCTTCCGGGCGATCTGCGGAACGTTTTGTTCCGGCACTCAGGAGTTTACTAGGCGCGATGGCGAGAAGCGCAGTGTGGACTCCTACCAGAATGGCGGGGGTGTCGTCTTTGGGAAGCGCATGAACAGTACGAAGGTGGATTCGAGTTCGCTTCTCTATCTCTTCCACCAACATGGTCACGGCTTTATGTTCTCGTGGCGATGTTTTTGGCGGCGTAACCACGACGGCATGGTTAAAAATAGACAAACTCTCCTGTGCGTATGCAGAGGCGGTGTTCAGACAAAGAGCGCAAAGAAGTGCGGTGGCGGTAAAAGTCGGCATGATCATAAGTAATGTGAAACCTTCCCAAAACAGGCTCGTTGAGGAGCACGCGCTTCCAGGTCAGCCCTGAAATCCGCTGAGAGTGCGTACTGTAGGCACACTCTTTTTTGTAAAGGAGGTGGGTAGCAGAGGCATAGGCAACTCCAGTATTTTGTAGAGTTTACTGACCTCTGCGGGTATCTCCGGCTTATCTTTATGAATTAGGTAGAGAGATTGCAGAGAGTGGAACCCTTTGACGTACTGCCCAAACTTGAAATAGTGACGGGGTAGCTGAAGCATAGAGTTACCGGAGTTGGGGTTTTGGTAACGCAGTGTCCGCATAAAATACTCGGCTTGGTCACGTATCCCCCTCTGTCCGGGGCTAATAGAGGTGATATTGCTTGCATCTAACCCCAAATTCATATAAGAGCGTGCTACTGCCATACGCGCCATATCGTTATAGGGGTCTACCTGAAGAAGATGGGTATAGGCGTAGGCTGAGGCATGAAACCGACTTGAGCGCATACATATATCTCCCAAAAGGCTCCACGCCATTACATCCTTTGGATTTAAGGTGACTGCCATCAGGTAGTGGTGTTCTGCCTGCTTGGGGCTTTTATCGGAACGCTGATAACTATTCAGTACCCAACCTAGTTGCCGGTGTAGCCCTGCGTGCTTGGGGAAGCGGCGCACTAACTCCTCCAAGAGCCTCTGCGCCTCTACCACCTTCTGATTGTTCTGCATAGCAAGCCCCACCGCTGTGCCAATATTAGGGTCACTATTTGAATGTGCAAACGCCTCCTTCTGCATATCGAGTGCCTTCTCCCACTCTGCGTGCATCTCATACTCATGGGCAAGTTCGTCATGCCCTTTCACGTCTGTTATATCTATGTTACGCGCTCCCTGATTGAGAACCTCTACCGCCTCCTCATTTTTAACGAGGCGGCTCAAGCACTGGCTCAGTGCCACATACGCGGTTGCGCTCCGTGGCTCGGCGAGGAGTACCTCGCGCAGAATGGGAAGCGCAGACTGGGCTAGCCCACACTCTTTCAGGCTGTAGCCTAGGAGCCTCTTTTGACGTGAGGTGAGTTGTGGTTGCAACTTTTGGAGAGCCTGCAAGGCACTGAGAGTCGAGAGGTAGTCCTGATTTTCAAACGCGACCTCTGCAAATTTCTGCCACACTTGCGGGTTTGTCTTCTGCACACTCGCACGGTGCCGCGCCTCTTCCACCTTCTTGAGAGCAGAGGCAAGTACCTCTCTATCACTTTTGGGGTCGGGAGGGCACTCTGGCAAAACAACCCGTCTATCATCCAGTTTCATCAGGCTTTTTTCTTGCTGGTAGTACCAAAAACGGTAGCCGCCATATACCAATAATAGAAGCGGTAGTATCCACTGAGAGGTTTTCTGTAGCGTTTTCGATTTCGGCATCAGATTTTCGCGAACCTTCCTTATCAGAAGCGATAGAGGTCACTCTTCTACAATACGGCGCGTCTCTCCTCTATTCGCCCCTCCCACACTCTGCACTTTTCCACTGGGCCAGCGTATCTCAATACGCTCTGCCCGTTCTGCCCTTCCCAGTCCCACCAGTAGCCTTCTGTCGCTTGCGGCGAGGTAGGAAGAGCCGCTCTTCACTTCGAAGGTTTGGGTCTGAGTACCTATCATCACCCGCACCCGCGCCCCAATACCGTCTCGATTACTACGCCTACCCTCCAAAACAAGACGTATCCAGCCGTTCCCTGTTCGGTTCTCATTACGAAGAAGAGCTGGCTTCCCGCCATTCGTAACAAGGAGAATGTCGGGTGCGCCATCGTTATCGAAATCTCCTACTGCGGCGGCACGCCCCACTCGCGGAGTACTCAGTGCCGCTCCGCACAGTCGGCTCACATCTGCAAAGTTTCCCTGCCCTCGGTTCTGAAAGAGGAGAGAAGGCTCTCTGTACGCCACGCCCGAATCGCGCTTCGAAATATCGTCGTGGATATGCCCATTCGTCACAAAAATATCTTGCCAACCGTCAAGATCAAAATCGAAGAAAAAGGCTCCAAACCCTAGATAGGTCTGCGTGGCAATACCAACCCCTGACCGCGCCGACACATCTAGAAACAGCCCTGAGCTATCGCGGCGATAGAGGCTAAGTTGCTCCCCTGAAAAGTTGGTAATAAGTACATCAAACCTGCCTGTCTGCGTCACATCTGCCGTATCAATCCCCATACCAGCACGTGCAGTGCCTTCCCCCGATAGAGCAATCCCCGACTCCTGTGCTATCTCCTTAAAGGCTCCATCGCCCTGATTGTGCCAGAGTTGATTCGGCTCCGTATCGTTCGCGACAAAAATATCGGGATACCCATCTCCATCGTAATCGCACACCGTCACTCCGAGAGCTTTGGTGTTGGGTGCGCTTAAAAACCCTGCCCTCTGCGTAGCATCCTCAAATACGCCATGCCCTAGGTTGTGATAGAGTCTACAAGCCTGCCCTTTAAACGTCTGAGGGCGCTGATACGAACGGTGCGTTCCATCCACACTGTAGAAGCTACTCTGCTCCTTCTCTGGAGACCACTCTATATAGTGAGTAACAAAGAGGTCTAGTTTACCATCCCTATCGTAATCCAACCACGCCGACGAAGCCGACCAGCCCCTATCTATGATGCCGGAGGGTATCGTCTCATCTACGAACTTACGCCCCACTGCGCTGTCGGCGACGTTGTGCAGAAGATGCCCCTGCGGAATCCCTGTAATGTAGAGGTCTTCCCAACCGTCGTTGTCGTAGTCGCCAACGGCAACCCCCATTCCGTAGAAAGCCCCTTTCACCTCCACTTTTTGTGCCACGTTCGTAAAGGTTTGGTCGTGATTATTTCGATAGAGGTTCACGGTAGGCTGTTTTAAGTTCTGGGAGGGAGGCAGGC
>JAPLCR010000360.1 GCA_026392135.1 Armatimonadota bacterium | reverse complement strand
GATAGTTAAATTGTTCCGTAGCGTATCGCAAAATAGGCGTTTATCCTACAGCGTCACCGTCCGCCCTAGTCACCCCTCGCCCAGAATTGGGAGAGGGGACGGGGGTGAGGGCTTGAGTTTTTCAAACGGAACAACTATTCCTTCGTAAGTCCCTTAGCTTTAAGATTCGACGCATCTGTCTTAAAACCCTTGTCTTTTTCTGCTAGATTTCCTACAGTGTATCGGTTGATTTAGATTATACCCTGTTGGGGGAATCTTTCGCTTGTGAACACTGCTAACTCCGCTTACCGAAAGGCGAAGAGGTAGGCTGATAGTAGATTCGTAAGGTGTTGTTTTGGGGGTTACCCCCCGCACAAGTTTTGGCGGGGGGGTAGTTCGCGTATTTCGGTACAGGCACTCTCGTTTTATCTACAGCGTTGGAACCTTCTCTAAGCCCGATAACTTGAGTGTCGTCACCGTCTGTTTCTTTAAATCTACCACACGGATACTGTGGTTATTGGTGTCTGTTATGTACAGCTTGTTTCCAACGAATGACATGCCATTGGGTTCATTGAACTCTGCCTCTTGGAAGTTACCGTCTTTATTGCCACGCTTGCCCGCACCAATGTAGGTCTCAACCGCTTTCGTTTTGATGTCTATGCGCTTGATTTTATGGTTATAGGTGTCTGCGACATAGATAAAGTTGTCGTGGTAGGCGACTCCCAGTGGGTGCTGTAGCCGTGCCTTCGGGTTTGTTCCATCAATATCTCCAAACTCGAATAGCCCCTGTCCAATCAACGTGTTTACGACTCCCTTCGCGATGTCCACGTAGCGCACTGCACTCACTTCGCTGTCGGCAAAAAAGAGGTTGGTACCATTTGTAGTGATGCCGCTTGGTTGGGCAAGGAGTGCTTGGTTACGTGCCCCGTCCAGAATGTTTTCGCCGCCCGTACCTGCGAAAGGTTGCGCCATGCGGGTCTCTGGTTGTACCTGCCAAAGTTGATGTGTACCCGCGTTTGCAATGTAGAGCCTGTCTTTCAACATGACTACATCCCATGGGCTGGCTAGTAATCCCGCGTTCCCCATTCCCCCTGTAGGCGGATAGCCGCCTTTACGCCCATTGCCGACAACGGTCGTTACGCGCTTTGTCTTCAGGTTTACTTTGCGAAGGGCGTGGTTGTTAGTATCCGTTACATAGAGTAAGTCTTTTGTGGGGTCGTAGCAGATTCCCTGTGGACGAAAGAGCTGTGCTGTCTCGTAGTCTCCATCCTTCAATCCAATTTTCCCGCTCCCAATAACCTCTTGAATTGCGCCATCCAGTGAGGTGATAAAGATACGGTTGTGGTTTGAATCGGTAAAGAAGAGCCGTCCACTTTTCTCATCGCCTACGACTTTTCCGGGAAATGAGAGAATGGAGTGCGCACGTTTATATTTTTCGAGTGCCCACTTTATCGGCTGTAGGCTCATTTTGCCTTGAAACTCTTTTGCCAACTCGCCTATTTTTTGCTCTAGGACATCGTAATGCCCCTCTCCTGCAGCCATGCCAACTGCTTTACCCGCAGGGTCTATGAGAACCAGAGTGGGCCATGACTGAACTCCATAGGCACGCCAAAACTGGAAATCTCGGTCATTGACAACGGGGTGTTCAATCTCATAGCGCAAAATTGCTTGTCGGATGTTCTGCGCCTCTTTTTCGTTCTCAAATTTCGCGGAATGCACTCCAATCACGACCAGTTCATTCGGAAACTTGGCTTCCAATTTTTTAAGATCGGGAATGGTGTGTATACAGTTGATACAGCAGTATGTCCAGAAATCGAGCAGAACAACCTTACCCTGCAAGGATGCTAAGGTGATGGGTTTATCTGTATTTAGCCACTGTAGGTCGTTGGGGAAGGCAGGGGCTGGGACACGAGCCTCCTGCTGAGGTGCTGTTTTGGGTAGCGGTTTCGCTGTAGTTTTGGTATACAGACCCCCAAGGCAGAACAGAGGGACAGCAAGTGTGGACACCAGTTTCGCAAACAGACGTGACGACATGGAATATACTCCTTCTAATCTCTAATAATACGGAAAACTTACTACATTATACGCCCTATATAAAATTCCTCTGCAATTTCACAGTCTCCTTTTCGCTAGAAAAACGTAAAGTGTGCCGTATTAGGGTAGTAAAGAGAGTGTTGCCGCTTTCAAGTCTCCCTATTTACCGATATCTCTACACTTTTGCTAAATCCTCTATTGACAAAAATAT
>JAPLCR010000618.1 GCA_026392135.1 Armatimonadota bacterium | reverse complement strand
TGCGAACCGCACTGGCACGACGGCTACTCCGTTTGGCTACAGCGGGGGTGAGCAGTACCAGTCGGACGCTCAGAGCGGACTAATGCTGCTCGGAAACAGGTACTACGACTCCTCAGTGGGCAGGTTCATTTCTCGTGACCCCGCGAAGTCAGGCAGTAACTGGTTTGCGTATTGCGGCAACAATCCTCTCAATAGAAGCGACCCCAACGGACTAGCTTACATCTGTGACGACGGAGACCTTGCCGCGCATGGCAAGGGTATCGCGATGCCCTTCGATGACGGCAGAGACTGGTTCGACCATACAGGAGACTTCTCTTGCGGTATGGCGAATGGCTTGTCTTGCGGACTGATAGGCAATAACCCGTTCGTTGACCAGAACTCTGGATGGTACAAAGGGGGAATACTTGCGGGAGCGGCTCTACAAGCCGCTATCGGCGCGGGGGCGGGAGCTGTCGCGGCGGAAGCAAAGGGGGCGGGAGCTGTCGCGGCGGAAGCAAAGGGGGCGGCAGAGTTAGCGGAGGCGGCAGAGCAATCTTTCTTCCGAGTCGCAGAATCCACAGAAATGGAGAGTATTGCAACGAATCATGCAATACTACCCTCCCCGAATGGCTCAGAAGTGAAATACTTTTGGGGTTCAGCAGAGGAGGCTGAACAATATGCTAACATGATTAAATCAAGGGGGTGGTGTGAAAATCCATCAATAATTGAGACGCACGGACCAGGTCACTTGTTCGACGGTCCACGTATGATGGATGGTATTTCTGGCGGGTACACTATCCCAATAGAACACCTACCTCGCCTTTCACCCCCCATCATCATAAAGTAACGACAGCCTGTTAAGGATAAAGTAATTCATGTGCAAAAGTTATTTCATTATTGGTATCCCGGACGAACGAAAAGAGTGGCGACGGGTTATAGGTACACCAAAGATAGAAGTCTTAACTCCACTAAGCCCAAAAGAGTATTTTGCACATATAGCCAAACTTGATATTGAAGTACTGACTGCCTCATTATGTGCAATGTCTTTAGGGATAACGATACAAGAGGGTAGTGCAGGTGTTCATGCTGTTCAGGATGCCCGTTGTGCGCCTCTGGTAATAGCCCCACCACTGGATTTAGCTACTGGTGATTTGCCGTTTGTGAAAAATGGTGACTCTGTAGAGAATATTTTGAAGTCAGCCAATTACGCAATTGCACAACATAAGTGGTCATGTGTTTTTGACACCCTTAACTCGTGGATTATATTCCACAATCGCGAATACCGTGTCGGCTTCAATTGCAATTGGGTTGACTTTCGCCCTCAAAATGACACGGAAGAAGTAGCAGTGGTTCTCGCCTTTCTTGATATATTTGCTCAATATAGTGGTTTGTTTTGGTAGCGCCTCTTTACCGTAGCTAGCAGACCCTACACCTATACCGTCAACTTAAGGTACGACTACGAGAACCGCGTCACGCAACTCACGTACACCCCCTCCCTATCTTCTAGGTTTGTAACAAAAAAGGCACTTCCTCGTATTCTCTCCTTACAGCATTCACGATAGAAGGAGAAACTCACTCCTAAATTGAAGTAGGCTATGTATTGTGCGCGTCACGGGTATAATCTAACCTGTTAGGCAAAACTAATCTGAATTGCTGGAGAAAAACCAGACGCTATGAGCGAAAATCCCGTTCTAAAAGACGCTACCCGCGCCCGTTCTATACTCGCCACCGACTGCGGCAGCACTACCACCAAAGCCATACTCATCGAGCAACAGCCCGATGGCGAGTACCGCCTCGTCGTTCGCGGTGAAGCCCCCACTACCGTAGAAGCCCCCTTCGACGATGTGACCGTCGGTGTAGTCAATGCCGTGCGTGAAATCGAAGAGCTCAGCGGCAAAAGGCTTATAGGCGACGACGGCAAACCCCTGACTCCCGCGCAAGACGACAAAAATGGGGTAGACCTCTACCTCTCCACCTCTAGTGCAGGCGGCGGCTTGCAGATGACAGTTACGGGTGTCGTGATGAAAATGAGTGCGGAGAGTGCCCAACGCGCCGCGCTAGGAGCGGGTGCTATCATCATAGATGTTATCGCTGTAGACGACAACCGCAAGGAGCATGAGCGTGTAGAGCGTCTGCGCCAACTCCGTCCCGACATGATTCTGATGTCGGGCGGAACGGATGGCGGAACCGTATCACACCTAGTTGAGATGTCGGAGATGCTCGTCTCTGCCGACCCGCGCCCCCGATTAGGTATTGGGCTGAAGCTTCCTATTATCTACGCGGGTAACAAAGGGGCTTACGCACAGGTAGACGAACTGCTTGGAGAAAAGGTCGCGCTGCGTCAAGTGGAGAACCTTCGCCCAACTATGGACAGGGAGAATCTGATACCTGCCCGCGAAGCCATTCATGACCTCTTCCTCGAACACGTCATGCAGCAAGCTCCCGGTTATGGCAAGCTGACGACCTGGACAAGCGCAGACATTATGTCCACTCCCAATGCCGTCGGCAAGATCATGCAGGCGATTGCTGAGCAGAGAAATATTAACGTACTGGGCGTAGATATTGGAGGCGCGACAACCGATGTATTCTCCGTCTTCAAAGGTATTTTCAATCGCACCGTCTCCGCCAACCTCGGTATGTCCTACTCTATCTGTAATGTACTCACTGAAGCGAAGGTCGAGAATATCAAGCGTTGGCTTCCCTTCCCCATAGAAGACGCAGACCTCCGCAACCAACTCCGCAATAAGATGATTCGCCCCACCACCATTCCCCAAAGGCTTATGGATTTGCAGGTTGAGCAGGCGGTCTGCCGAGAGGCATTGCGTCTCGCCTTCGACCACCACAAGTCACTAGCACGAGGCTTAACGGGAGTCGCCACAGAAAAAAATATCGGCAATATCTTCGACACAGCGGGAACGGGCAAAACCCTCGTGAACATGATGGCACTAGATATGATAGTCGGGTCTGGCGGCGTACTCTCCCACGCCCCCCGCCGCGAACAGTCTGCGCTGATGATGATGGACGCTTATCAGCCGGAGGGCGTAACCCTGCTCACTGTAGACTCTATCTTCATGATGCCCCAACTTGGCGTTCTCTCCGTAGTCCATCCCGCCGCCGCCACACAGGTATTTGAGCGCGACTGTCTCATCTATCTCGGAACCTGTATCGCCCCCGTAGGCATAGCGAAAGAGGGCGAACCGTGTGTCAGCGTGACTTTTCAGGGAAAAACGGAGAGCATTCCTTTCGGCACGATTAAAGTCTACCCGCTTGGCTTCAAGAACGGTAAGGACGGAGAGCCGGAGAGCGAAGAGATTACCATTACGCCTACCCGTCATTTTGATGTGGGTGCAGGTAAGGGGCAAGAGATACGACAAAAGGTGCAGGGCGGTGTCTGTGGTATCATTATTGATGCACGCGGTCGTCCGCTTCAACTACTTTCAGAAGATGGCGCAAGGGTAAGTAAACTTGCCCAGTGGCTCCGTGCTATGAATATCCCCACCGTAGAATAGAAATCTGAACTGCTGCCACGATGAGACAGGAAACACTCAAACTACTCCGTTGCCCCAACATCTGCACGAATGCCCTAGAGTTGGAGACGCTGGATGCCCAAAAGGGGCGGATTATCACAGGGTTTATCCACTGTGTTGGGTGCAGTTCGCGCTTTCCTATAGAGGAGGGTATCCTTCGCATGATGCCCAAGCACCTCCACGATCAGCAAGTTACGCCGGCACACGATGAGGCGACGCGCAAGCAGAAGATGGAGATGGCGGCGCGAGACAACGAAGCCGATGACTACGACAAGATGAAAAACCTACGTCTTTTCGGAAAAGTGGAGATTCCTTACACTCTAAAGCAAATGAAACTGCGCCCAAACCACGTATTACTGGAAGCAGGTTGTGGAACAGGGCGTATGACTCGTATTTTCGCTCCTAAATGTAAGAGTATAATCGCCGTTGACTTCTCTATCGAGTCGCTTAGGCGGTGTCAACGCAAACTAGAGCGAGATGGTACTAAGAACGTGGATTTGATTCAAGCAGATAACTGTGCCTTGCCGATATTAAGCGAGGTCTTTGATGTCGCTGTTTCGTGTGGGGTACTAGAACACGTTCCCACCCATAACGGGCGTGCGATGATGGTTTCCGAGATGGCACGCATACTATTTTCGCTTCCATAAGCCACAGCTCCACAAACTGCTCTCGGCACATCTTGATGTGCATGGAGTGTCGGGAGTACTTATGTACTATTTTACCGCTCGCTGTAAACGCCGTACTCATCCCGGAAGGAATCATTAATGAGTGACACATCTGCCGAGCCGTCGCCTACGCGCCCAAGCAAGAGAGCGACCCTACGGTTAGACCAGCGCATTTTGACGCGTATCAGCTATACCGTGGTAACTGTTTTTATTCTTATACTCATCCCCATAGGGTATCGCGTCTACCTCAACTTTAAGTCACAACGAGATTTAACGATTGGGAAAACCAATCTGTTGAATATCTATAAAGCTCTTGCGACTTACGCACAGGACTGGGATGGGCGGCTCCCTCCCGCAGAGAGATGGACAGAGCTGGTGGCGGGGTATCTCCATGCGCCCCCTAACACACCGGGTGGTGCGATGTCTTATCTCAAAGGTCCTGGTGATGGGGAAGATGTGAGCTACGTATATAACGACTTGGCGGCAGGGTATAACCTGGAATCTACAAATAAGGATGACCGCCAGAAGAGTATTGCCCCAGGTGAATTGGTAGTATTGATTGAGAAGACGGGAGCAAAGATGAACGAGCATATCGTTATTCCTCCGCAAAGGGGAATGGGAATAGATAAGCTGGGTAAACTGCTCGACTTCTCCCACTTCTCTAGCGATGAAAAGAAAGCCACGTCACTGGTAGTATTGGCGAACGGGCGGATAGAGCAACGCACCCGTCAGGATTTTCAACACTAACCTAACCCCCGTCCCCTCCCCGCCTTACCGTAGTGTTTCGGAACAGGGGGTTGCAAAGGTCAAAACGCCACTATGACGTTCACGCCCGCACATAACCTCACCCTAGCCCTCTCCTTCGCAAAGGAGAGGGAATCTTGCGGGGCGAAGGCGGTAGGTTAGTCCCGTTACTGCAATGGTGGCAGTAAGGCTCCTCTCCTTGTGAAGGAGAGGCGAGGCGAGGTTAAGTTCGCATTGCCTAACCTGCGATTTTTACAAGAGGAGAGTTATCTTTGGGAACTGCATATACCCCCGGATTGAGAGTGAGCGCACACACGACTATTGAAAAGGTGCGCCGTCTGCCTCTAAAGGGCGATGTTCTTGTAAAGGTAGGCGATAAAGTCTCGCCTAGAACCGTTGTTGCTCGAACAGAGATTCCCGGCATTATGCAAACGGTGAAGCTGGCGGAAAAACTAGGGGTTGAGCCTGCGGATGTTCAGAAACTGCTCAAAGTGAAGGCAGGAGATGCTATTACTCAAAACGACCTTCTTGCAGAGACAAAAGGGCTTTTCGGACGCTATTTTCGCTCCGAAATTCGTTGCCCTGTGACTGGAACCATCGAACTGGTCTCTCAAACGACAGGGCACGTTGGTATCCGACAAGCCGCTACCCCTATTGAAAAGGATGCCTATGTTGAGGGGGTAGTGACAAGGGTAATGCCGGGTGAGGGCGTAGTAGTTACCTGTGAAGGAGCCTTGGTGCAGGGTATTTTCGGAGTTGGCGGAGAGCGTCAAGCAGAACTGGTCACCGTGACAAACAGCCCTGCCGATGCGCTTACCGAAGCCCATATCAGCCCAGAACACAAAGGCAAAATCATCGTTGGGGGGTCGAATATCTCTAGTTCTGCGCTCCGTAAAGCGCAAAAGTGTGGTGTTGTGGGAATTGTGGTCGGAGGCATCATAGATAGAGACCTGATGGACTATCTCGCGGAGGTTCTAAACGAGCCGGGATACGATATTGGGGTCGCTATTACAGGGCACGAACCTATCCCCTTTACCCTCATTGTGACGGAGGGCTTCGGTACGATAAGCATGGCGGAGCGCACCTTTCAACTGCTGAAATCGTTACAGGGGCAGGTCGCTTCGATAAATGGAGCCACACAGATTCGTGCAGGGGTTATTCGCCCTGAAGTGATTGTCCCTCTAAAAAATGCCGCCGCTCTTCAAGTATCTTCTGCCGAGAGCGGGCTTCTGGACAAAGGAACACCCATCCGCGTGATTCGCGAACCTTACTTTGGCATACTCGGCACGGTGACAGGGCTACCCTCGGAATTAACGCAAGTCGAATCCGAAACATGGGTGCGCGTCCTAAACGCCAAACTCGCGGACGGGCGCGATGTGACGGTTCCCCGTGCCAACGTGGAGATAATCGAAACAGTCTGATTAGCCGCCTCTTCGCAACGAGATACAAAGGGAGATTGCAGGCTGATAGCGATGCCTGAATCTCCCTTTTCGGTCTCTTGCAGGGCGACACTCTACACGATTTGACTAAGAGGGTGTTGAAAAATTCTCAAAATGTGGAATAACGTTGTTATCATGTCCCGACAAAGTTACCCCACTGACCTCACCGATGGTCAATATGCGCTAATCGCGGCTCTTCTCCCTGCCCCTAAAACGAGCGGCAGAACG
>JAPLCR010000023.1 GCA_026392135.1 Armatimonadota bacterium | reverse complement strand
AGCGCGGGGGCGACTGCCTTCTGCCGGATACGAAGTTACATCTCCACCTTGCGGAAGCAGGGCTACTCGCTCCTGCCTGCTTTACAACAACTTATACTCGGTAAGCCCATTTTTCCACAGGGAGAGGGTGAGTAGTTACGAAGAAGGAGTAGATCGCCATGAAACCCAACAAAAATCTGCTCTCCGTGCTTCTCTTTTTGGGGGGATTGAATGGCTTTCTCGCTGTGGGGTTGGGGGCGTTTGGGGCGCACGCACTCAAAGACCGCCTTGAAACCAATAACACCGTAACCCTGTGGCAGACCGCCTCACACTATCATCTCTCACACGCGATTGCACTTGTATTGACTGCTCTGCTCGCCGACAAATTCGCCAACTCTGTCCTTCTGAAACGGGCAGGCTTCGGTTTTCTATTTGGCATACTGCTCTTTTCGGGGAGTCTGTACGCACTCGCGCTAACCAATATAAAGGTGTTGGGCGCGATTACGCCACTGGGAGGCTTGGGTTTTATGGCGGGCTGGATTCTCCTGCTAACCGCAGGAATCAAGAACATGAATTCGGAGTAAAAAGGTAATATGGAGGTTAAGCAAACATGGCAGATACGGCTCTTCGATACGCTTGAGATAGAGAGCCCTTCCGGCGTTGTCACTGCGTTTGCGGGCACTAAGGCGGGAGGCATTTTGGCATACCTCGCGCTACATCTGGGCAGTCCTGTAAAGCGTGAAGAGTTGGCGAACGTTTTTTGGGCGGACAGCGACTCTGATAAACAGAGGACGCGACTGCGTCAGGAGATACTGACACTACGCACTCTGTTTGGCGCGGACGAAACCTCCCCTTTTCAAAGTAGCCCGCAATCCGCGAGGCTCTCCGCCGATTTTGTTATTACCGATGTCGCGCAGTTTTTGGGGCTGTTGGATGAGGCGAAAAAATCAAGCACGCCCGCCGAGCGAGAGCACGCTCTTTCGGAGGCGGTCACGCTCTATCGCGGCGACCTTCTGATGAGTTACCCTGATATAGCACTTTCAGAACGTGTATCGTTCGCGCAGTCCTTTGAAGTCGCTCTGCGCGAACTTGCCGCGCTACGCCAATCGCAGGGAGACTTCGGGGGAGCGGAGGAGAGCCTGCAACGTCTTCTCTCCTATAACTCCTTGCTTGAAGAGGCGCACGTAGACCTTATGCGCCTGTACGCCTCCTCCGGGCAACCCACAAAACTGCGTCGTCAATACGCCGCCCTTCAAGAGATACTTCGCAAGGAGATGAACTCCTCTCCAACTGACGCGACGCGCCAACTCGTAGAGGAACTATTGCGTAACACCCCCGTACAACCCTCCCTCTCAGCACCCGCCGTCGCTGTACCTATACTCCCCCCCGTTACTACAACCCCAGAGGCGGAGAGAGAGACATTTTGGACAGAAGTCGCACAACAAGAGAGCCTCCCGCCCTTCCCTCCTACCACGCAAAAACCAGCCAGACCGTTATGGGCGGTAGGTCTGGTTTGTCTGCTTTTAGTTGTGATTGCGCTACCCTTTGTGAACCGTAGGAATCATCCGTCGCCCGCCTCTCAAATCGCCGCCCAACCACCGCTACAGTATGATAAAGAGAAGTGGAAATTTATCTATACTCCCCAATCAGGCGAAACCGGCGATGCAGAGCCTAAAGCCATGGCGACTCATAGAAATTACGGCTGGATATATGTCACAGGGTTAGTGCAAACCGATAAAGAGGATATAGACATTCTTACGCTCCGTCTTTCAACGGATGGCAAACTCCTCGATCACGCCCGCTACAGCAGTCCTGAACACGACTGTGATAGAGCCTACGCCATCGCTCAAGAGACTAAGCAGGAGGGAACAGTAGCGGTCTATGTCGCGGGTGAAACGTATATTCCATCAGGGTATGGCACGCCGGAAGGTTGGCGGCTTGTTCTCATCAAGTACGATGGAAACCTCAGTAAAAAATGGGTTCGGCGTTCGCCCGGTTTCGTGCATAACGAACTGCACAACATTCGCGTCGCTTATAGCGAAGATGGCGGGATTACGGTTGGCGGAACCGCCCTTGAGAACGGCGTGCACAAAATCCTGCTTCTGCGTTACAATTCACAGGGCGACCTTTCATGGCAGAGAACGTTCAACCCGTCTGGTTCGCACACCGAGTGGGTCACTCTCTGTTATGACCGCGTTGGCAAACAAATATGGATGCAATACAATCAGGGGACGGGGCGCGGGGCGGATATCGCCTCTCATATCACACTATCAAAACGAGATAGTTTTGTATGTGTTTCGGGTGTATTCTATAATGCAGACACCGCGACTGGGGGCGTGGAAGTCAACCTCGCTCTGGCGCAGTATGGGTTAGATGGAACTCCGCACTGGACGCGCTCAGACATACAATCAGGTCCCGAAATCTCCCTGCTCTCCCTAGCAAGAAATAGTTACCCGTCAGTGATAACCATGGCAGGTACAAAGCCAACTCCTGAGAGAAACTCCGCGATATTCCTCAGTCAGTACGACAACGCGGGCAATCTACGTTGGAACACGCAGTATGTACCGCCTCCAGGGTTCAAGAGTGCCCTTGACCCCTATCTGGTGACAATGGATCAAGCTGAGGTCATAGTCCTCTGCTCTCTCTCCGACCAGCCAGCGATTTGGGCGCATCAGAATAATCAGTTCTTATTGCTACGCTACTCCATTGAGGGCGTCCTGAGAAGTCAGTACAGTTTCAAAATGAAGAAGAGTATCAATAGACCCTCCTCCATCTTCTTTTCTTATAAGGACGGTAGCATTCTGGTTTGCGGGCAGGCTCAACAGGAAAACAAAAAATTGGCACTGGTAGCGTTAAGATACTAACCTCGCTCCTCCCGAAAGCCCTTTTAGCCACAGAATCCTTACCCCTTCCCGCTTTTTCGCTAAATTCGCTCAAAATGAACGCTCAAATGAACGCTACAACGAACGCGCCTCATGGTAAAAGTATGTTGGTGTATAGTTTATTACCTCTCTAAAAGGAGAAACCAAGCGTGTCACACACTCACTCTCGCACTCGAACCAGCAAGTTATTGTCACTTTTGCTTATGACTCTACTACTTGCGGGAAGCCATTCCGCCTCGCTATCTCAATCAGGAAAGCCTTGGGGTTGGGGGTCTATCTACTACGGGCAAGTAGGCAACGGGGTTTCCGGTAGCCAGTATAATGCCCCTGTAACTTTGACGGCAAACGTCTTCAACATTGTGCAGGTAGCAACGGGTAATTACCACACTATGTTTCTAAAGGCAGACGGAAAGGTGTTGGCGTGCGGATACAATCACTCTGGTCAAGTAGGAAATGGAACCACTATACATCAGAGTACTCCCGTTCCTGTGGTTGGTCTCACTGGAGTGACTCAGGTTGCAGGAGGACAGGAGCAGTCCTACGCGCTCAAATCGGATGGAACAGTATGGGCGTGGGGCGGAAACGCCTATGGGGAGTTAGGAAATGGAACCACTACAGATTCTCTTACTCCTGTGCAAGTGCAGGGCTTAACGGGCATCGTGCAGATAGCAGGGGGGACATATTCAGGTCTCGCTGTAAAAAGTGATGGAACGGTGTGGATATGGGGAGGGAGTACGACAGTAAGTGTAAGTAGCAAGATTCCAGGTCTCTCTGGCGTGGTGCACGCAAGCAGAGGATGGAACCACTACCTTTTTCTCAAATCGGATGGAACAGTATGGGCTATGGGGAACGGTAGTTATGGACAGTTAGGAGGTGGCTCTAACACAGATGCAAGTGCTCCTCAACAGGTACTCGGTCTATCGGGTGTTCTACAGGTAGTAGCTAAACAGGACGATTCTCTCGCCGTTACCTCCGATGGAACACTGTGGAGATGGGGAGCCAACTACTATGGGCAAAT
>JAPLCR010000463.1 GCA_026392135.1 Armatimonadota bacterium | reverse complement strand
CCGCAACAACGACGGCAAGTTCGACCCGCTCCATGAAGCCTACGACGTTGCCAAGCCTTTTCGGGTGGGTGGGCAGACTATGAATGTGGTTGCTATTGACCCGCGTGGTATGAAAGTCACCCTGCGCGGTTCGGGGGTAAAGCCACACCCCAAAGTTCGCCCTGATGAAATACAGGTGGATGGAGATGTACCGGACTTTGAAATAGACACTGTGAAAGGTGATATTATCTCGTTTCCGGACGACTATGTGGGCAAGTTCGTTCTGCTTCATTTTTGGGCTATGGACGACGCAAGCTCGCTGGCAGACCTACGTTCGCTCGTCAAGACCTATAAGAAGCTACACCCAAGAGGTTTCGAGATTGTGAGTGTGAGCCTTGACAAAACCAACCAGACCCAAGCCCTCAAAGACTTCGTGAAAGAGAGTGAGATAACTTGGGACCAGATATATGAGGGTAGAGGGTTTAGTTCGCGCCTCGCCAAGAGTTACGGTATTAAGACACTTCCCTATTCATTACTGCTGGATGGTGAGACGGGAAAAGTCGTTTCTATGGGAGATGATGTACGCGGCGGCAACCTAGAGCCTGCGGTTATCGCGGGTGTAATTAAGAAAATTCAGAGCAAATTAAAGCAGCCCTGATGTCAACGATAGAGGTTATCCAACGCAACTCGGTTATTGCCTTCACTACGAAGGACGGCTCCACTATCCGCGAGATCCTCGCGCCTCGAAACTCTGCTATTCAGAAGCAGAGTTTGGCGGAGGCGGTACTGCCTGTAGGACGGCAGACACAGGCACACTACCACCCTGTGACGGAAGAGATTTACTACATTTTATCTGGACTGGGATTAATGGCGATTGAGTGTGAAGTACGTGAGGTGTGTGCCGGTGACGGCATCGCAATTCCGCCGGGACTTCGCCACCAGATACGTAATATCGGAATGCAAGATCTTGTTTTTCTCTGTTGCTGTGCTCCGGCTTATGAACATGAAGACACGGTAATGTGTACGAACCTGCTTGATGAGTAGGTAGAGAGTTTCGCGGAGATTTTATGCACGTTGTACCCCATAGCACGGGCGCGTTATTTTTAGGCGCGTTGCTTATCGCAACGCTTCACGCGCTTATCCCATCACACTGGTTAGTTTTTGCGCTTGTAGGCAAGTCGCAACGCTGGACTCTTCGGCGTACTCTTCGCATTACGGCACTGGCTGGCTTCGGGCATATCTTCTCCACCATTGTGTTGGGGATAATGGTGTCTGCGGCGGGTAAGTATGTTTGGGGGCTAGACAAAATCCCCGAACGATTCGCGCACTCAATGACGGCGTTTGCCCTGATTGGCTTGGGGGCTGCGTTTTTTATTTCTGGGATACGCGGACACCATGGTTGCCTGCATACACATCACGTTCATCAGCAGGAGACGGAGGTCTGCGAAGACCATGTTCATGCTCACCATCCTGAACACCATCTGCGTTCAGTAACGACTGTAGGTGCGCTACTATTGGGGCTAACGCTTTCACCGTGCCTTGACCTGCTCTCCATCTATCTTGTAGCCTCTCAATCCTCTTGGGGCGTTATTATCGGAATTAGCGCGGTCATGGCGGTTGTCACGCTCACGATTATGTTGGTGCTAGTGACAGGGGCGCGGCTCGGTTTAGAGCGGATACGTTTGCGCTGGCTGGAAGAGTATGAAGGCGTGACTATCGGAGTAGTACTCATTATAATGGGGTTGTTGCTCTTTTTCGTTTAGAGGGTAGAAAATGGCACACGACTGCGGACATCATGACGCACATGGACTAAGTACAACGAAGCTAAGCCTCTCAATTCTGCTGACGTTTAGTTTTGTGCTGATAGAGTGCCTTGTAGGTTGGAAAGTAGGAAGCCTTGCCCTCATCTCCGACGGTATACACAACTTCACGGATGGTGTCGCCCTCATTCTTTCGTGGTATGGTATACGCGCTGCCTTGAAGCCTGCTAATCCTCGCAATACCTTCGGTCAACAGCGTGTCAGTATTCTCATAGCCCTTTTCAACTCCATCACGTTGCTACTGTCTAGCGGGTATATCGTCTATGAGGCGATAACACGGCTCCGTAATCCAGAGCCTATTCAGAGCCTTCCCATGATTTTGGTGGCGAGTGTCGCGGTTGTGGTCAATCTGCTCGTTGCGTTCTGGCTTCATCGCGGTTCTCTTCACGACATCAATATCCGTAGTGCCTACGTTCACATGATAGGGGATGCGTTGTTTTCGGTTGGGGTGGTAGTTGCAGGCGTGATTATTTACAAAACAGGCTGGCTTCCTGCCGACCCGCTTATCGCTATTCTAATTGGGATATATATCATTCATTCGTCTTGGGGGATACTACGGGAAGCCACTCATATTCTTTTGGAGGGAGCCCCCAAGGGGCTGGATGTACCGCAGATGATTGCCGCCGTCCGGGCAGTTTCAGGAGTGGGAGATATTCATGACCTTCACGTCTGGACGATTTCGGACGGTATGCACGCTCTATCGTGTCATTTGCGGGTGGAGGAGGGGTATGGAGCGGAGGCGAAGCAGGTAGTTTGCGAGGTGAAAGCACTGCTTGCGCTCGACTTTGAGGTGACTCACTCTACGATTGAGACTGAATGCGATGAGTGTCCGAATACGAGTCTCTACTGCTCGTTGGAACGCCGTCATACGCACTCTCATTGACTCTCTATGTGAAAAGTCGGTTCCGAATCATATTCGGAACCGACCCATTCAAAAAGAAACGATAAGAGAACGAGATATGTTTTACTCGGTTTTACGTGGTCGAGAAAGTAACATTCGCCGCTTGAGGACCTTTTTGTCCATCAACGATGTCGAATGACACTTGCTGTCCCTCGGTGAGGGTTTTGAAACCGTCCTTTGTTATCGCGCTAAAATGGACAAAAATGTCCTTCCCGTCTGAGGTTTCAATGAAGCCGTAGCCTTTGTTATCACTGAACCACTTTACTTTCCCTGACGGCATTGTGTGCATGTCCTCCTTACTTACCTGTTACAAAAAGTGGCTTTTGGGTAGAGCCGAAGGCAGTATAACACTTGCAATTTTTGTTGTCAATGAATTTTTTAACGATATAGACAAAATTTGCATGAATTTGTGCGAAAAGGGGCGTTATTGGATGCGATTTATTCTGAATATCCCCGAATCTAATGTTTTGGGGCTTTGCGCCTCTCTATTTACCGTTAAATGCGCGATGGAACAGAACTTCTTACCCACCTCTTAATAGCACTCGCCTCTCTCCCTAGACAGGGCAAACGCATCTAAATATGTGAACAGCTCTCAATAACTTTCCGAAGATATTTGTCATCCCATCCCGCCTTCGTTCTTTTGACCTTAATTCCGTTCTTACAGGTCTTCTCCCTCCTGAGCAAATTGAGGGCGATATG
>JAPLCR010000047.1:2120-13226 GCA_026392135.1 Armatimonadota bacterium | reverse complement strand
GTGGAGTAGAGGGGTACGTCGTCTCGCATTACGTCCAGGAAGTGACTTACCTCATTGTCAAAGGTTTTCTGCCAGTTATGCTCTGCGAGTAGTATCTCACGTTCGCCCTCATGTGGAAACAGAACAACGCTTCCCACACCGTCGAACGGCTCCACGCTGATACAGCCTTCCGTCCCAAAAACCGTGACAACGGGGGAAGCTCCTCGTCCTCGTGAGGCGTGCGATGCAAATAACTGCCCAAAATGCCCCCCCTCAAACCGAAAGTTCAGAGCTGCTGTGTCTTCAGACTCCGCGCCCAACTCAGGGCGGTACTGGGTGGTCATGGCGTGAACCCCCGTTATCTCTCCGCCTAACTGCCTAAGCACATCTACAAAGTGGATAGCCCCGTCCATCAAATGACCACCTCCCGATTCGGCAGGACGTGTGCGCCAGTCCGTATTCAATGCCTCCGACTGCCAGTGCGCGTAGGTTGCCTGAATTCCGACAATAGTACCCACCCGTCCAGCCATGAGTGCTTGCTTCACTACGACGATATTGGAGGCAGTTCTCATGTTTTCACCGTGCATCAGAACACGGTTTTGCACCCTCGCCTCGTGCGCCATCGCGTCGCAGTCCTCTGGTGTAAGCGCGAGAGGCTTCTCGCACAGAACGTGTTTCCCTGCCCTAAGTGCAGCTAGTGTGACCTCTTTGTGGATATGATGAGGAAGGCAAAGGTCGAGTGCAGTGATGGATGGGTCGGTGAGAATGGCGTTAAAATCTGTCGTTGCCTCTATCGTGTCGCCGCTCTGCATAACCGTACAGGCTAATTCGGCAGCTCTCTCCGCGCTATCTAAACGACTGTCACAGCAGGCGACAAGTTCAACCCGCTCTTTCTGATTTCCAAACGCTCGTATATGCGCGGGGCTGATAAGACCGCATCCTATCAGCGCAAGGCGCGTGCGTGGCGCTATTGACATCCTCTATCTCCTTCAAAAAAATTACTGCGTCTGGTTCAGACGCGAACCCAATCCAATTTACCACGACAACCGCCTAATCCTTCCGTTTTTAGCGCAAACCTGCAATAATGTTAGTGTCACGCCACTATTCGTTTGAGAAGGAGTACCTCTATGCCCGACGACTTCGATTTTACCAGCCCTCGCCGTAAACGCGCTACGGAAAACGTACCGTATATCACCTACGCTCTGATAATCGCCTCTATAATTCTGACTGCGGCGTACTGGCTCTCCATGGAGAGGTCTACTGCGACCTCCCTCATATCCCAACTATCTGTGCAGGGCGTTCGGATGGAGAGGCTGATATGGCAAGGACATCTACAGTACTTCCTGTTGAACATCTTTTATCACGGCTCGTGGGCGCATCTCCTCTTTAATATGTACTGGACGTATAAGCTGGGTAGTGTTCTGGAAGTTACCCTGCCGCGCTACGCCTATTTGGGGTTTCTTGTGGGAGCCGCACTCATCAGCAATGGGGTTGAACTTGCACTCTTTGGGCAGGCGGGAATCGGTATTTCGGGAGTGGTGTACGCTCTGTTTGGGCTACTGTGGGCGGGGCGCGGGAAGTATGAGTCATGGCGTTTTACGGTATCAGGGGAGACCTATAAGACTTTCGTCGTCTGGGCAGTTCTATGCGTTATTACGACCTATATGGGCGTTATGAACATTGCGAACGGGGCGCACTTCGGCGGGATGCTGTTCGGAATGGCGATAGGTTGGCTCTTTGTCTCCCCTCGCCGTAAGATTGAGTGGGCTATCCCGCTTGCCTTGATGACGCTTATCACCATTCTCTCCATTACGTGGCTCCCTTGGCGGACGGAGTGGTATATCTATAAGAGCGAGGAGGCTCTGCGGAAAAAGCAGTACGCTCAGGCGGTTAACTGGTATGAGCGCGGCTTGAAATCTATTGGGAGCAAGCCTCTCCTCTACTATGCGGGGCTAGAGGCATGGATGGCGGTTGCACAGGAGGCGTATGAAAAGAGGGACGAAAAGGGGATAGCCAAAGCAACCGAGCAGCTGGATGAGATAGAGAAACGGCTACAAGAGGCAAGCGAGGCATACAGACGCGGTGCGGCACGCGAAAGTTCTGTGCCAGATATACAGAACTTGCAAGGCGGTATGAAGGGCAAAGGCGACGCGCAAAAGGGTAAGGGCGCAAAGGAGACGAACGGGGACGACTAAGCCATGCAGGAGCGATTTGAAGAGAATTCACCGCAAATCCCTAGCTACACTTCCGCGATTCCGCTTCCCAGTGGCGAGCCGACATCAGAGACGGAGCGACTGTTCACGGCGGCGTGGAACAAAAAG
Organism: Armatimonadota bacterium; assembly: GCA_026392135.1. GTDB lineage: Bacteria > Armatimonadota > Chthonomonadetes > Chthonomonadales > Chthonomonadaceae > CAIJLM01. The sequence goes on along the minus strand of JAPLCR010000047.1, from coordinate 10,926 downwards.
CAGTACGCTGAGTGTCGGGAACTCCTCCCGCAAATGCCCACTAACATCACTAGCGGTACTCTAAACCTGCTGTTAGCTATCGCGTTACGCCCTCTAAACTGGAAAGAACGTTGGTTAAGCACTACCATTGCATTGCGAAGGGAGTGCGTATACTACCTTGTCAAGCTATCTACACCCGCGCGCATGATGGAGCTGAAGCCGCTTCTCTTTGACAACGACTCGGAGATACAGGACGCTGTTTTCGATATGTTTCACCGAGCAAGTAAGGAGGCTTTGCCAATGCTTCTTGACGGAGTGATAGCGACGCTACGCAATGTTTCGCCAAACATACCTGCTCATAAGCGCGGTATGCTCGAAACGATACAGATATTCAAAGAGGCGAAGGGCAAGGAGGCGGTTGCGTTTTTAGGAGAATTTGGGTTGGGCCAGCTACCTACCTACCCGTTCAACGGTAGATGGGAAAAGGGTTTGAAGTACGGAGCGATAGGTGTTGGCGTGCTAATTGCAGGGTATCTAACCGATATGTTGCTAGGTAGCCCACAAGAGATGTGGCAGGCAGTCCTATTGTATATCGTACTTATTCTCATTGGCTCAATTCTCTCAGCGGGTCTCTTCTATATTGGCTCCTTCACTCTCAGTCTGCCCTACATGATTATCAGGGACAATCGTGTACAAGCCCTCTTCCAAGCGGAGGCGATTCAGGGACACAAAATGGTTGGGACGGACGGGGAGAAGCTGGTTGACCTCGAATCTGCGCGAGACTTCCAGCTCAGAGACCCTGATACTTCTGAAAGCGACGGATATTCTGGGTAACGAGGCGCATATTGCGCCCGTTCTGCGTATGTGCAAGAGGTCGGCATCGCCAGAGGTTCGTGCGGAGGCGATGCGCGTTTTGGCGGTGTTGGAATCACGGCGCGACTCGCAACAAGAGAGGCGCGAACTCCTCCGCGCCTCCGCTATGCCCGACGATTACAAGGAGACTCTACTTCGCCCCTTGCAAGATCGCCGCGACCCACAGGAGGAGCAGGAGCTTCTACACCCAGCAGAGAGACCGGAAGAGTGAACTGAGGAGACACTATGCCTAAGCCTAGTCAGGGCATAAGATAGCGGTAAATCAACGCGTAATACTCTCCAATGGCAGGTGTTCTATGCTATTCACATAGGTTAGAGTTGTGGTATTAGCACCTGAGCCTACCTCAATGAGGGATACCGAGCAGTTATAGAGGTTGAAAAACTCCTCTTTCTGCGGATGCGCTTCAAAGAGATAAGAGAGTAGGAACCCTCCAAAGTCCCCATGTGATACCATGATGACCCTATCCTTTTTGTCTGCGTGCCGCTGACACAGCATATCCCATAGCCGCATCGCCCGTAACGTCGCTCCCATATCTATCTCCTTATGCAAATCAGGGTGTGCCCAGCCCTCTTCGCTAATGCCAGCGTTGAGGATGTAGCCGGGAAACTCCGCCTCAATCTCTTCGCGCACCATTCCTCGCCCTACACTCAACCCGCCAGTCTCACACACGTCGGGATGTACAAACGGTGATATACCGAGAGGCTCTTTTACCCGCAGAGTCGTCTGTAACGCACGGCGCATCGGGCTAGTATAGAGGAAACGGGCATCAAAATTCGACTTTTGAAAGTGTTCCCCCGTTGCCGTTGCCTGAACGACTCCGATTTCGGTAAGGTTGGGGTCAACAACACGAGGATGCCCCGCATTATTCGTAGACTGTCCATGTCTTACAAGGTAGAGTTGCATTGTACTACTTTCTAAAGGTGTTTATCAGCTTCTAAAATTCGGCATTCTACTTCAAGATACCTGCCTTCTCTCGCCCCATTACTCGTTTGTAGGCAGGTATTTGCCTTACGGGTGGGGAATTCAATAAGGGACTTACTCTGGAATAAGTCTTCCAGTTGAAAACCAGAAGCCCTCACCCCCGTCCCGAAAACCAGAAGCCCTCACCCCCGTCCCCTCTCCCAATTCTGGGCGAGGAGTGACTAGGGCGGAAGACGACTCCGTTGGGCGATAGTCTCCCTTTCCCTAGAGGTTTTGGAAGATTTTAACTAGAGAGAGTCCCTAAGTGTGTGCAACGGCTCATAGCACTATGATCTCGTGTGTGGCTAGGATAGGTGAAAGGGGGCAGGAGATACCGTTCATGCTGTCATCAAAGAGGCAGGCGAGGCTCCGAACGGGCTTTGTAAAGCAAAATCCCCCTACTTGAACTCCTCGCAATAAGATTGCGACTTGTGATAGTTTGGATACTCTATAGGGTGTGACACCCGCGCAAATGCGCTAGGAACAAGAGAGACAACTATGATGAAACTCCTCCTTCTACTCTTTGCTCTGCCTACTCTATTGGCAGCCCTACCCGTTACAGAGAGAGTAGAGAAAGTCCGACCAGCACTAATTCGAGAGGCGGTAAACCGCTCTTTACCGCTACTACAGAGTAGCCTGAAAGAGTATCCAAGCCACGCCGCCTGCTTCTCGTGCCACCACCAAGGAGTTGGGATGTTTACCCTCGCATTGGCACGTTCAAAAGGTTATTTGGTAGCGGCGAAGAGCCTTGAGGCTACCGTTCAGCACACACTGGCAGACCTGCGTACAGACCTAGAACTCTACAAAAACCGGAAAGGGCAACCCGGAGGTGTCACACGCGCAGGCTATGCACTATTGGCTTTACAGTCTGGAGGCACGCCTAAAGACGCGGTAACAGAGGCTGTCTCCGCCTACATTCTACAACGTGATAAGGCTCAAGATTTTTGGAATAGTAGCTCCAACCGCCCCCCATCCGAAGCGAGCGTTTTTACCGACACGTTTCTTGCTATCCGTGCCCTCAAAGTCTACGGTGAAGAGGCACAGAAAGAGGAGATTGTAAAGCGCATTGAGCGTACAAGGCAGTGGTTAGAGCAGGCTAAACTAAAGGATACTGAGGACAGGGTGTTCCAACTCTGGGCGTTGCATGAGGCAGGAGCTACCAAAGAGGTTCTGCATAAGTCAGCCTCCGATCTCTTGAAGGAGCAGAAGGAGGATGGCGGTTGGGCACAACTGCCCGCATCTAATAGCGATCCCTATGCTACGGGATCGGTACTCACCGTACTTGCTTTGACGGGAGAGACCTCTGTAGACGAAGCCGCCTTTCAGAGGGGCATTCGTTTCTTGTTGAAAACTCAACAGGTTGATGGCTCATGGCACGTCGTCAGCCGCAGTAAACCCTTCCAACCCTATTTTGAGAGCGGCTTCCCGCATGGCAAAGACCAGTTTATCTCTGCCGCTGCAAGTGGATGGGCTACGTCCGCACTTGTTTTAGCCAGTAGCCCCTCTCAAAAGCGACCGCAATAGGTCGGCTCAGAACACGGTTGCTGTTATCAGAGGTTTTGGAAACCGTTAGCCATCAGCCCCATACGTTTAGGAGAACAAGGATGAAGATTACGGACATTAAGTGTGCCGTGCTGGGCGAAAATCCAATAGTACGTATCACTACAGATGCAGGGATAGATGGGTATGGAGAGGTTGAAAACTCCAAGTCTTATCTAAAGCCTCATGTTCTGTTTTATAAGCCCTACTTGTTAGGAGCAGACCCAACAAATGTAGAGAGTGTGATGCTCCGTATACGTAGACTTGGCGGGTTCAAGCCTTGGGGCAGTGCCGTGAGTGCTATCGAAATGGCACTATGGGATATCGCTGGGAAAGCGGCAGGGGTTCCGGTCTACAAACTGCTTGGAGGAAAAGTACGCGATAAGGTGCGCGTATACAATGGAGGGGTACGCTTTCCTATGCAGGGTAGCTCACCTGCGGACTACGCCGAGAATATGGTAAAGATGAAAGCCGCCCCTGAGAAGTTCACTATTATCAAACAGGGAGTTGGTTTTCATAGCGCGATGCCGTATGAAGTACAAAATTTTACCTTTGGAGAGGTTCAGCCTAGTAGGTTTCACGACAATCGCGGACTGCTCACCGAACGTGGTCTAAATCATGTGATAGCCTGTGTGGAGGCGATGAAGTCGGTATTAGGGGATGAGGTGGGACTTGCGCTGGACTGTGGACCGGGTTGGATGGTTCCTGACGCTATACGCTTTGCTAAGGCTCTGGAATCGATGCACATTATGTGGTTGGAAGACCTTTTAACGGGCGACTATACGCCTCATGTTTCGGCAGATGTCTATCGAGAGGTTACACGCAGCACCTCCACGCCTATCCACACAGGCGAGCAGATATACCTCCGTCATAACTTCAAAGACCTCATCGAAAAACACGCCGTGAACATCATAGGTCCCGACCCTGCTGACATTGGAGGGCTTGCTGAGCTGAAGTGGGTGGCAGAGTACGCAGACCTGCACGGAATACTTATTGCACCGCACGGTATCTTTGATGGACTGATTGGTCTGGCGGGTTTGGTGCAGGTGTGTGCAACGCTTCCGGCAAACTTCATCGCTTTCGAGTACCCGGTGGCACGTCCAGACTGGTGGTACACTCTTCTTGAAGGGCTACCGAATCCTATTGTAGTGGATGGTTTTATTCAGGTCTGGGATACACCTGGGCTGGGCGTTCGGTTTAAGGAGGATGTTGCCAAAAAATATCTTGCGAAGGAAGACGAAGGCTTTTTTGACTAGAGAGTTTCACTTGAGAAGTACTTTGCATAGACCGCCTTTCCGACAGAATATCAATACTGTACAAGACTCACCTCCTTTGCCATATCGGCTACGGATAAGGAGGGAGAGGCTACGTATTTTTACAGAAACTCTCTTCACACGGAACCAAATGTATGTTAAAATAGTACTATCATATTGTATGAGTGTACTATACTCAAGTCGGGTGCGAAACACCCGCCATTACAAGGAAACTTAGACGTGGCTACCCGAGATTTTAACCTTTCAGATGTCTTTATTCAACTGGAACAGGACTTTCTGCGGACAACCGAAGATGCTTTTCAATCTGTTCGTTTTCGTTTGCGGACAGATATGTATGAGACCGATGAGGCACTCATTGTCAAGGTGGAACTAGCAGGGGTGCGCCCCGAAAACATCTCCGTTTTGCTTTCGGAAGACGATAGAACACTCATCATCTCCGGTGAGCGCATGGAACCAGACTGCGAACGACAAGACCGCGTAAGGTGTTACCATTTAGAGATATTTTACGGCAGATTTGAGCGTGAGGTGCCACTACCGTCGCAGATACATTTTGAACGAGAGAACATCAAGGCGAACTTCAAAGAGGGGTTTCTAACCATTGCCATCCCAAAGAAAGAGGAGCCACCGCACCCAACTCGCGTGATAAACGTGACTGTAGGTGAGTAAGTACCCATCTGTGTTGCCTCTTTTGAGCTTTGGGCTTGAGTAAGCAGTAGAGAACTGCGTTTCTCGAAACATTTCAATTTTGACATTAAACCCGCGCACTATGTACGCGACAACCTAGTTACAGGAAACCTCAAACGATTATGGAAGAAAACAACATAACCGAAATAGTGACAGAAATAGAGCTGGAAGACGTACAAGAGATAACGGTTACTTTGAGCGAAACACCCTCTGAGGAGGGAGAGACGCAAAAGATACCGGACGAGATTAATCTTTTGCCGTTGCGGGAGGTGGTTATCTTTCCCGTGGTTGTTGCACCTCTTGGAGTGGGGCGTGAAAACTCTATAAAACTCGTCAACGAGTCGATGGTGGGGGGAAACCGCCTCATTGCGGTCAGCTGTTTGAAAGATCCCTCTATCGAGAATCCTGGAATAGACGACGTTTACAAAATCGGAACTATTATTGCCATACGGATGATGGCACAAGTACCGGAGGGCATCCGCCTCATCGTGCAGGGAGTGCAGCGTTTCGAGATACTGGAAGCGGTTCAGACGACACCCTACCTGCGTGTAAAGGTACGAGCTATTACCGAACCCACCGTTAGCGAAGAGGAGCTGCTCGAAATTGAGGCACTTCGTCGTAGTGTTGGGGAACAGTTCAAGCGGATCGTTGCACTCTCCTCCGACCTACCCGATGAGATGGGCAACCTTCCCGATAACGTGACGGATGCGGGGGTGTTGACCGATCTCATCGCCGCTCAGATGCCGCGCTTGACGTATCAGGAGAGGCAAGAGGTTTTGGCTACGCTAGAACTAAAGCCGCGTATGACGCGCCTGATGGTGTTGTTGGGTAGGGAGGCACAGCTTCTAGAGTTGGGCAACCGCTTGCAATCGGAGGTAGCGAACGAACTCGGTAAAACCCAGCGGGAGTACTACCTGCGCGAACACCTGCGTCAAATTCAAAAAGAGCTAGGCGAAGGGGATGACAGAACGCAAGAGATAGAGGAGCTTAGGGCGAAAATTGAGGCGGCAGAGATGCCCGAAGAGCCTAAACATGAAGCCGAGCGAGAGCTAGACCGGTTAAGCCGCATGAACCCTGCCTCACCGGAATACAATGTTACGCGTACCTATCTCGACTGGATGATTGCCATGCCGTGGCATAAATCCACGAAAGACAACCTAGAAATTAAGTCGGTTAAAGCCTGCTTAGACGAAGACCACTATGGCTTGGAAAAAATTAAAGACAGGATTTTGGAGTACCTTGCCGTCCGTAAGTTTAAGCAGGATGGAAGTGTCAGGCAGCCCATTCTCTGTTTTGTGGGACCTCCAGGCGTAGGTAAAACCTCATTGGGGCGCTCTATTGCCCATGCCATACAGCGCAAGTTTGTTCGTATCTCTTTGGGTGGGATTCGCGATGAAGCGGAGATTCGAGGACACCGCCGAACGTACATAGGCGCACTGCCCGGTCAGATAGTTCAGGGTATTAAGCGAGCAGAGACGAATAACCCCGTCTTTATGCTGGATGAGATTGACAAGGTAAACTCCGATTTTCGAGGTGACCCTAGCTCTGCGCTTCTGGAGGCACTCGACCCGGAACAGAATACCTCCTTCCGTGACCACTACCTTGACGTGCCGTTCGACCTATCCAATGTGCTGTTCATTACGACGGCGAATATGCTCGATACCATTATGCCGCCCCTACGCGATAGAATGGAGATTATTGAGCTTGCTGGGTATACGGAAGAGGAGAAGGTCAATATCGCGAAACAACACCTCGTTCCCAAGCAGTGCGACGAGCATGGCATTACCGGGCGGATAACTTTCCGCCGCGACAGCCTACGCTATCTTGTACAGCACTATACTCGTGAGGCAGGAGTGCGTAATCTAGAGCGTGAAATCGCCTCTGTCTGCCGTAAAGCGACACGCGCCTTCGCAGAAGGACGCTATCAGTCTCTTCTGGTTACTCCAAAGGCTGTCCGCGAGTTTCTAGGGGTACCACGCTATGAGCGAGAAGACGCACTTACGAGAGTGGAGCATCCAGGTGTGGTGACAGGGCTGGTCTGGACTCCGATGGGAGGCGATATTATCTTTATTGAGGCGATGGCTATGTCTAGTCATGGGCGACCGCCGTCACTAACTATAACGGGGCAGCTCGGCGAGGTCATGCGCGAATCTGCACAGGCGGCTCTCTCATACGTTCGCGCCCATGCGAAGGAGATTGGCGCACCCTCTGACTTCTATGAGACACACGATATTCACATTCACGTACCCGCAGGAGCCATTCCGAAAGATGGTCCCTCCGCAGGTATTACGATGACTACCGCGTTAGCCTCGCTGTTTAGCGGACGATTGGCGAAGCCGCTACTCGCTATGACGGGTGAAGTAACTTTAACGGGAAAAGTGCTTCCTATCGGAGGCGTGAAGGAGAAGGTGCTTGGGGCACGGCGTGCGGGAATTAAAACGATTATCCTCCCAGAGCGTAACCGTAAAGACGTGATGGAAGAGGTTCCAAAGGAGATGCACAAGGAGCTGACATTCGTGTTCGTTAGCGATGTAAGCGAAGTACTTAAAATTGCCCTTGAGCCTGCACTCTCGAAGCCCAGTGAGGGGAAGCGCGTAAAGACTTCTTTGGAGCCGACGGTAACGGAGATGATACCTGCCATACCGACAATGCACTAAGCTGAGCAGGCAAAAATCAAACCAACGAACCACCTGTCGCCCCTCTTCTATATTTAGGAGAGGGGCGTTAAAACGTAGGCTAGACCTCGTTCAAGAAAAACGAAGGAGGGTTTCCTCGCTCGTATCGCGAACCTGAAAGCATTAATAGAGGAGAGTTATTATGCAGAGTGGTCAGGGGTATGTGGGATGGGCACTACTATCCGCACTATTTGCGGGGATTACTGCGGTACTCGGGAAAAAGGGAGTCGAGACGGTTCCCTCTCACCTCGCTGTAGCCATACGAACCTGTTTTGTCCTCGTGTTCGCAGTTGCGATGACGATAGGCTTGCATCAGACAAACCTCGCGCAGGTCAGCAGGCGTGCTTGGACGTACCTTGCACTCTCCGGTGTTGCAACGGGAGCCTCGTGGCTCTGCTACTATCGCGCTCTTCAGTTGGGGCCCGTCTCTCAAGTCGCCCCTATAGACAAGTTGAGTTTTGTGCTTGCCCTCATTTTCGGCGTTCTGTTTCTGAAAGAGCGTCCCCCCTCTAATGTGCTATTCGGAGCGTCTCTGATAGTGGTTGGTGTGCTGATAACGCTAAAAAAATAGGTAGGTAGCAATTTAGGTTAATCAAGGTGTTTTCGGCTCATGCGCTTTCAAGTCTAAACCCCATTTTTCGTAATACTGAAACGTGCGTTCTTGAGCGGGAGGGCGTGATATCCACTCCACTTTGGAGCCACCATCCGATACCACTGCGCTTCGTCGAACACTAAATGCGACCCAATCCAGCGCGATAGAACCTAGTAAGGCGCGTTGATTCTCTTTTGGAACCAAATTGTATGGAGGCGGAACTCCAAAG
>JAPLCR010000047.1:0-2086 GCA_026392135.1 Armatimonadota bacterium | reverse complement strand
TCCAAAGAATTTCTTACGCTTTGCCTGTAGGTAACTTGCGTAGACTCTTTCACCCCCCAAGCGATGAATAAGTTCGTCCTTGATTTTACTTGCTTCCTGTGGCGTATAACCCCCTCGAAGGTGCATCTCTACTAAGAGTACGCCGCAAGCAGGGTCGTGGCTCTGTTCCCAAAACGGCTCTACGAGCGCGATAGCCTTTTTTAGCCCCTTTTTGCCTCCCGTCTGTGCCTCCTCAGAGACGAACCACTGAGAGTATAGTATCGCTCCCAACTGAGCTTTGTTCGTAAGATTGTTAGGCTCTGTCGCAAGCAAAGACGCTAGCCGTTTTTGCTCAGTGTCCCAGGCTTTTGGGTATGACTGGATATAGCAGAGGTAGAAAGCGAGATTTTCGGGGAACTTACGAGAGGCTTGTTCAAAAATGGGTGCCGCTTTCTTCGTATTGCCATCTTGCAGTTCCCTTCCGATAGAGTCGTACTCGTAGGGCATGAAATAGGTGAGACGAGTGCCTTGTAACCAACCGGGGCCTATGTCTAAATAGCGAGGATAAGGCTTTACCTGATAACCGAACCCCAATATCGCCGCAAGAAGAGTAAGAAATCGCATTGTAGTCTCCTACAGGGTGTTATTGAGATTAGGGTATAAAAGTGGACTCATATAGCCCCCAAGATAAGATTTGGGATCCATTGGTATTAGGCACTTTTACGCCAGTCCACGTGGTATCCTTCACATAACCGTTCAATCCCCAAATGCTACAGATGCCGGTTCGCGCCTCCCACGTTGTAGCAGTTGCTACGTCCACCCTCTTGTGCGGAGCTACTACGACAGTTACAGTTTGCGTAATGGAAGAGGTGACTTGGGTGGTAGATGTAATGCTCTCTTTCTGCTGAAAGTTGGCAAACCCTATCGGGTCTGTCGCTTGCAAAACGACAGTCTGTTCAATCGTGCCCGCCTCTGTTAGTTGAGTGGATTGAGTGAGCCCGTATCCAATTGTTTGAGTTGAGGAGGTTCCATTTGCAAATGAAGCTACAACACTCCAATCTGAACCCGGTTGACTTGGCGGGATATTGTTTGGATGAAACACGGAGGTTGTTTTTACCCAATCTTCGTATTTTAAGTGAAAAGTGAGGAAGTAGTAGTTCTCCGCATTGACTCCGTCTGTTCCGTCAATCAAGTGGATATGAATACGCTCTGGGCTAGAGTAGTCGTCGGCAGTAGTGTAGACGTTCCCAATGTCTGGGATAGCCGGAGGAAAATAACCAGAGTACGCAAAGTCTTTTATGCGGCTATACCAGTGATAGTAGGAGGAGATAGACCAGTTGCCCAATGGTGTGGCGTGGTAGGTTATCGTATTGTAAAATATCCCGCCTGGTGAGGGACGCAAAGTATGCGCGTAGGTGCTCCCTACAGAGTCCACGGTTTGGGGCTTCTGAACAGGTGGGTTTACCGAAGTGTTTCGTTGATAGGTCATCCCTAGACTAGAGGTTATAGAGACACCTCTTGTATCCAACTGAACACTATAGCCGCCCCCTACCACAAGATAAGAGTTATTGGGCTGTGTCATATAGCTGTTGATGTTCACTGTAGCATTCGCGCTAATGCTCACGCTCCGATTGATGATACCGCTACTAGAATCAATCTGTGTCGACCATGAGCCAGAAGAGCTGCCGCCTAAATAAGAAGTAGGGGACGTGTACTGCCCTCCCTTGCCATTGTCCGCAGTTCCGCTGCCTGTTGCGTCGCTCATTGCCCCATAGTAGGACCAACCCGCACTGGAAAATTCCCGGATGAAAATAATGGGCGGAGGGTTAGGGGCGAGTTGCGTGTTGCCATCCTGATAGACCCACCGCAGTTTGGCGTTGAGCATTCCCGCTGTCTGCACATAAGCCGTCTGGTTTGGCGCAAGATTGGGAGTACGTACATAAGGCGGAGCGGTAGAGCTGTTACCCGTGTAGGTTGTGGGCCAAGCGGAGGTGATAGAGGATACAGAGACACCTCCCAAAGAGACAGTGGCTGTTTTGGAGCCGCTACTGCTATAGGTTATCTCCCAATGCGGTGTTGGGACTCTCTCTAGTTAAAATCTTCCAAA
>JAPLCR010000211.1 GCA_026392135.1 Armatimonadota bacterium | reverse complement strand
GAGGATGATCAGCCACACTGGGACTGAGACACGGCCGAGACTCCTACGGGAGGCAGCAGTGGGGAATATTGGACAATGGGCGCAAGCCTGATCCAGCAATGCCGTGTGTGTGAAGAAGGCCTTCGGGTTGTAAAGCACTTTAGTGAGGGAGGAAAGTGAGCTGGTTAATACCCAGTTTAATTGACAGTACCTCAAGAATAAGCACCGGCAAACTCTGTGCCAGCAGCCGCGGTAATACAGAGGGTGCAAGCGTTAATCGGAATTATTGGGCGTAAAGGGCTTGTAGGCGGTGAATTAAGTTAGGTGTGAAAACCCTGGGCTCAACCTGGGGCTGGCATCTAATACTGGTTCGCTAGAGTATAGGAGAGGAGAAGGGAATTTCTGGTGTAGCGGTGAAATGCGTAGATATCAGAAGGAACATCAGTGGCGAAGGCGCTTCTCTGGCCTAATACTGACGCTGAGGAGCGAAGGCGTGGGGATCAAACAGGATTAGATACCCTGGTAGTCCACGCGGTAAACGATGAATACTAGCCGCTGGGTCGTAAGACTAAGTGGCGCAGCTAACGCGATAAGTATTCCGCCTGGGAAGTACGGCCGCAAGGTTAAAACTCAAAGGAATTGACGGGGGCCCGCACAAGCGGTGGAGTATGTGGTTTAATTCGATGCAACGCGAAGAACCTTACCTACTCTTGACATGGTGGGAATCTTGCAGAGATGCGAGAGTGCCGAAAGGAACCCACACACAGGTGCTGCATGGCTGTCGTCAGCTCGTGTCGTGAGATGTTGTCTTAAGTGACGCAACGAGCGCAACCCTTGCCTTTAGTTACCATCATTTAGTTGGGGACTCTAGAGGGACTGCTGATCACTGATCAGAGGAAGGGGGGGATGACGTCAAGTCATCATGGCCCTTACGAGTAGGGCTACACACGTACTACAATGGTCGATACAGAGGGACGCAATACCGCGAGGTGGAGCAAATCCCACAAAGCCGATCGTAGTCCGGATTGCAGTCTGCAACTCGACTGCATGAAGCCGGAATCGCTAGTAATCGCAGATCAGAATGCTGCGGTGAATACGTTCCCGGGCCTTGTACACACCGCCCGTCACACCATGGGAGTGGGTTGCACCAGAAGTAGCTAGGCTAACCGCAAGGAGGCCGGTTACCACGGTGTGATTCATGACTGGGGTGAAGTCGTAACAAGGTAGCCGTAGGGGAACCTGCGGCTGGATCACCTCCTTAATACAGAAGGCAGGTGATGGAGTATCTTGAAAGAAGTTGAAAGATGGAATTTAAGATTAGTCACTTGCCTAGTAAGACATGATAACGCACTGTCACGTGGCTATCGCTTATTTGCTTTTAGAGAAAGAGAAGTTTGTGTTTTTATAGTTTAGGGGTTTGTAGCTCAGTTGGTTAGAGCACACGCTTGATAAGCGTGGGGTCGGTGGTTCAAGTCCACCCAGACCCACCACCATTGCTGGGGCCATAGCTTAGTTGGTAGAGCGCTTGCCTTGCACGCAGGAGGTCGTCGGTTCGACTCCGACTGGCTCCACCAGCTTTAAAGAGACATTAGAATCAAACTCACTCGTAAGTGATTTTGATTCTAATTTCTGATGATAGGAAATGAGAGAGCTGTAAAAAGCGAATTGAAGATGTTTAACAATAGAATAGAGCCCAAATTAAAAAAGAGTAAGTAAAAATTAATGTAAAGAAATAGGGGTTCAGAAGTAAGAGAATAAGATTTATCTTATTTAATTATGGAAGAACAACACTGCAAAAATTTGTGAACTTGCGTCTTAGTATGAAAAGAAATAGAGATAGATCTGAACATATCGTGAGTATAGGGTAAAACCTGTATAGAGTGATATGATCAAGAAACAAAATGCATAAGGTGGATGCCTTGGCAATCAGAGGCGAAGAAAGACGTGATAGCCTGCGAAAAGCTTCGGGGAGCTGGCAAATAAGCAATGATCCGGAGATGTCTGAATGGGGCAACCCGGCACAGTAATGTGTCATGGTTTAATGAATACATAGTTAAATCAAGCGAACTTGGGGAACTGAAACATCTAAGTACCCAAAGGAAAAGAAATCAACCGAGATTCTGGGAGTAGTGGCGAGCGAAACTGGAAAAGCCCGATATGGAAGGGGTAGATAGGATAGGAGAAGAGTCTGGAAAGGCTCACGACAGAGGGTGATAGTCCCGTATCTGAAATCTTGTTTACCGTGAATATCAAAGAGTAGGCCGACCCACGTGTAAGGTTGGCTGAAGATGGGGGGACCATCCTCCAAGGCTAAATACTACTGATTGACCGATAGTGAACTAGTACCGTGAGGGAAAGGCGAAAAGAACCCTAATAAAGGGAGTGAAATAGACCCTGAAACCTTATGCATACAAGCAGTGGGAGCGGACTTGTTCCGTGACTGCGTACCTTTTGTATAATGGGTCAGCGAGTTAGTGTATGTAGCGAGGTTAACCGAATAGGGGAGCCGTAGGGAAACCGAGTCTGAATAGGGCGCATAGTTGCATGTACTAGACCCGAAACCGAGCGATCTATCCATGTCCAGGATGAAGTGTGAGTAACATCACATGGAGGTCCGAACCCGTTAATGTTGCAAAATTATGGGATGAGGTGTGGATAGGGGTGAAAGGCTAAACAAGCTCGGAGATAGCTGGTACTCCTCGAAAACTATTTAGGTAGTGCCTCATGGATTACTGTTGGGGGTAAAGCACTGTTTCGGCTAGGGGGAACTTAGGTTCTTACCGACCCGATGCAAACTCAGAATACCAACAAGTACGACCATGGGAGACACACAGTGGGTGATAAGGTCCATTGTGGAAAGGGAAAGAGCCCAGACCTACAGCTAAGGTCCCAAAGAGATAATTAAGTGGAAAACGAAGTGGGAAGGCGAAGACAGCTAGGATGTTGGCTTAGAAGCAGCCATCATTTAAAGAAAGCGTAATAGCTCACTAGTCGAGTCGGCCTGCGCGGAAGATGTAACGGGGCTAAATTATCCACCGAAGCTTAGGGTCTACGTATTTATACGTAGGCGGTAGAGGAGCATTCTGTAAGCCTGTGAAGGTGACTTGAGAAGGTTGCTGGAGGTATCAGAAGAGCGAATGCTGACATGAGTAACGTAAATACAGGTGAGAGGCCTGTACGCCGAAAATCTAAGGTTTCCTGCGCCATGTTAATCAGCGCAGGGTGAGTCGGCACCTAAGGTAAGGCCGAAAGGCGTAGCCGATGGAAAACGGGTTAAAATTCCCGTACTTCTTGCTTATATGCGAAGGGGGGACGAAGAAGGCTAAGTGATCCTGGCGGTTGGTTGTCCAGGTTTAAGCTTGTAGGGAGAGATGATAGGTAAATCCGTTGTCTCGTTAATCCTGAGAAGTGATGACGAGGTCTCGTAAGAGACTGAAGTGACTGATGCCCTGCTTCCAAGAAAAGCCTCTAAGTTGGAGTAAGCAAGGAACCGTACCATAAACCGACACTGGTGGATGAGTAGAGAATACTAAGGCGTTGAGGGAACTTGGGTGAAGGAACTAGGCAAAATGACACCGTAACTTCGGGAGAAGGTGTACCTCATTATTGTGAAGGGCTTTACGTCCAGAGCGAGAAGAGGTTGCAAAGAAGAGGTGGTCGCGACTGTTTACCAAAAACACAGCACTCTGCGAACTCGTAAGAGGAAGTATAGGGTGTGACGCCTGCCCGGTGCTGGAAGGTTAATTGATGTGGTTCGGCGCAAGCCAAAGCTACTGATCGAAGCCCCAGTAAACGGCGGCCGTAACTATAACGGTCCTAAGGTAGCGAAATTCCTTGTCGGGTAAGTTCCGACCTGCACGAATGGCGTAACGACGGCCACGCTGTCTCCACCCAAGGCTCAGTGAAATTGAAATCGCTGTGAAGATGCAGTGTACCCGCGGCTAGACGGAAAGACCCCATGAACCTTTACTATAGCTTTGCACTGAACTTTGTTGATTGTTGTGTAGGATAGGTGGGAGACTATGAAGCGGTGCCGCTAGGTGTCGTGGAGTCAACCTTGAAATACCACCCTGTAATGAATGAAGTTCTAACCTAGGCCCCTGAATCGGGGTTGGGGACAGTGTATGGTGGGTAGTTTGACTGGGGCGGTCTCCTCCTAAAGAGTAACGGAGGAGCGCAATGGTGCCCTCAGCCTGGTCGGTAATCAGGCAAAGAGCG
>JAPLCR010000532.1 GCA_026392135.1 Armatimonadota bacterium | reverse complement strand
TGCAAGAACAGGCGCATTCTCTCTCCCCGAAACGGTTCCGAGGCGGACAGAGATTGAGAGCGGTTGCGCTCTCTCCTTCCATCGTAACCCAACCTATACTGTAAGGCTTACCGCGCTGACCCAGCCACCCCATCCCAACCCTTGCCCCTTCACAAGGGGAAGGGCGAATGCCCAGTACTGTAATGCTTTATTACTGCTCAAAAGTCGGCGGAAAACGGAGCATTGCAAGCCTCCCCTTTGTGAAGGGGTAAGGGTTGGGGGTATGTACAATTTTTGCATCCAACAAAATCGAATCGCGATGCAACCCAACCTATAGGGCAGGTCTTTCTCCCGAATCGGGAGAAGGATGTCTGAAGGACAGGATGAGGGCGGGTGCAGACAAGCCTTCCATATCTCACTTCCTACCTTTATAGCGCCTCCTGCTCTCCGTCATGTCCTCCCCCCGTCGTCGTGCGGCAGATGTCGAGGTAGGCGCAGTAGTTACAGTGCCTACCCGGACGCGGCGCAAACTTCGCGCTCTCAATGTTCCGCGCTGTGTCTATTGCGCTCACCTCAGACTGACGTAGTAGACGGGCGAACTGGTCGCGGTTCAGGGGACGGACAAGAGGCGGATTGTCGGAAGGGGCGGGGCGGAACTGGTTGAGGGGCGCAACATCGCTACGAAAAATACGCGGTCTGCCTATCTCGTTCATCGAGTCGTAGCAACCTACTCCCGCCGTTTTACCAAAGACGCGCTCTAGCGCCAGTAGGTAGAGGGGCATCTGCAAACTCTGCCCTGTATCGATAATCTCTTTGGGTTCGGGGGGCTTGCCTAGTTTGTAGTCGAGGGCTATCACGTAGCGCCCGCCCTGCCCCACATCCACGCGGTCAATCGTCCCGCAGACTCGCACGGGCTTTTCGCCCTCTCCTACGCGCAGTTCCAGAGCTTCGGCGCGTGAAGCGGGGTCGTACTCCGGGCGGCTTCCCTCGCCGCTATCCCCTGTTCTGTCTTCGTCCGCGCTCAGGTCGCTCTCCGTGTGGCTCATGCCGAAAGCCAACTCAAAGTGGGCAGGCGTAGACTGGAAGAGGGGAGCGAAGGCGGTTTCGCGCCCTGCGAACCCCGCCAGCGCGTCTATCAGAAGCCGTTGCGTCATTTCGATACGATACTGCGTCGAATCGAGGGCTTGTTGGGCTATCTCCTCCTGCAACATCGCTTTCAGTTCCGAATGAAGCGCCTCTGCGGTGTCGGGGAGGCTCTCTTGCGCGGCTTTTTTGCCCCGAAAGTACCTGCTCAGTATGCCGTGCAGAAGCGTTCCCTGCGTTCGCGGGTTCGCGCCGTCCTCCTCTGTGTGGATGCGCCAGACGTGCCGCATAAGGTACTGGAAGGGGCAACGCTGATAGGTCTCCAGTTCGCTCACGCTATAGGCTACGCGCCGCTCGGCGAACCAGCGCGTCCACTCTTCCTGCTGAAAAACGGGTAGTTTCGGCTCATTACGAGAGCGGAGAACCGTGCGAACGATTTCGGCGTTACCCTCCTCTTGCAGGTTTTCGCGTAGCAAGTCCGCGCCCAACTCCTGCCGCCGTCTCCACTCTGCACTCTCCGATTCCGCGCCCGGATCGAAGAGGTTCGCGCAGGCAGTCAGCAGGCGATCTGCACCTGAGACCATCTCTTCGAGGCGCGGTGCAACATCGGCGAGGGTACGCGAAACGGTTTTGAGGTGAGGGCTATTTTCGCCCGTAAAGAGTGCCCGCACCTCGTCGAGGTAGAAAGAGGGTAGAGTGTCGCTCTCGTTTGAGGAGCGCGGAAATGAAAGAGTAAGCCCTTCACGAGGGGCACTCACTGCAAAGTAGAAGAGGAGGCGTTCATCATCGGCACGTCCCCTCTGCTCTTCCAAATCCAACCCTGCGATTTCGCGCATCGCCCTGCGCTCTTCATCTCGGAAGAACGGGTCTTCGGTGATACGGCGCGGGAATACCTTCTCTTTCATTCCCATCACGGCGACGACGCGCAAGGGGCTTTCACGAGCCTCATACGGCTCCGCAACACGAACGTGCTCCTCTGAAAGCGTGACGGTTACACTCGTCTCCTGTAGTGCCTTCCTCAGCTCATGATAGAAGTGTCGTAGGGGTATAGCCGTCTCACCCGAAACAACAGCCATCATTTGCAGTGCCTCCAGCACCTCTTTCAGAGCCTTCCACGCTCCTGTATCACGGAGTGCGCGAAGAGTTTCGCCGCCCTCGCTTCGAGTCAGAAGACCGAAACGCTCTATCGCCCCCAAAACCTGCTCGGCAAAGAAGCTTGGCGGGGCAACCTCTCGCTTTATCTCCGCCTCAAACTTAGCAATCTCCTCTAGCGTCTCCACTACTGAAGAGTACTCGCCCCTCTCCGCCAAAGCAAACCACTTTGCACGCCCTTCGCGTATCCGCTTCGCCCTAGCGTGTTGCCGCATCGAGTCGGCTTCTAGTTTGTTAGGCAGAGTATAACTCGATTTGAGAAAAGCAAGTACATCTTCCCTCTGCCATCCATTTACAACCGTATCCATTAGGGCAAGTAGGGTCTTAATGAGAGGGTTATTTGCAAGCAGCTCCGCGCCATCCACCCCCAGCGGAATACCGTACCTCTCAAAGACCGCCGAAAGAATGGGCGCGTACTCACCCTGTGTTCTTAGGATAATTGCAAAGTCGTCCCAACGGTAAGTGCCCGTCGCGTGGAGCCGTTTGAACTCTCGTGCCACCATCTCCGCTTCAACGTAGTTGTTAGGTGCATCAAAAATCTGTATCGGAGTCGAGTTGGCGGGGAGAATATCTATCGGTTTTGAGGAGTTCACATCAAAAAGGCGTGATTCCAGAAGCGATAACGGAGTCGCAACGGGCAGAGAAGGCTTGTGGAGAATAACCTCTTGCGCCTCAAATTCGGTGCGAAGCGTTTTCAAGGTGCGTTCAGAAGCGGCAAAGAGAAGTGGGCGTTTTGCATTGAAGGGAAGAGTCACAGCGACCTCAGTTTTTACAACTCCTTGCCGCGCGGCGATGACAGTAAGAAGGTCTATTTGCGCCCTGTTCAGGCGAAAAAAGCCGTCTAGCATCACAAGGTCAGCGTTACCAGGCAGAAGAGCCTTGTTACGGACGTGTTCTGTTGCCATACGCAATAGGTCTTCCGGGTCACAGAGGGTATGCTCTTTGAGAAACTCCTCATAAGCCCGATAGAGGCGTGCCAGCTCACTGGTCTTGCGCCGAAAAGCCTCACTCTCCAAGTGCGCGGCGGCAGCTGGTATCACCGCTTCCAGAGCATCGGGGGTAATGCACGCCAGCTTCCATTCGCGGATACGCTCTAGCAACGCCCCTCCGAAGCCCGGTGTTTCTCGCATACGCCCCAGAAAGTCGGAGGGAGAGAGAAGCCGTTGACAGAGGTTGTTGAGTACCATACGCTGAAAAGGGGCACTTAGGCGGTTCACGTTCTCAAAGGGCGGGCGCGTCGCTATATCCCCCACCACTTTGCGAAAGGAGAGAATAGACTCCTCAAAATCAGCAGCTGAGTATCCAGTCTCTTTGCTTGCGTGTCGGATGCCATTATCAGAAGTGAGTGACCTAGTGATTCGGTGAAGCGTTGAAGCAGGTGATCTGTTTTGCCGCTTCCCGATTCGCCTAAAATGAGAGTGATGGGAGGTTTATAGGAGATTGTCACTTTTCTTAGTCCTCAATTACCGCGAATGTCTGAACGAAAGGATACCTTTTTGTACACTAAAAGCCAAATATAAGAGAGTGTAGGCAAGAACATTCTTGCCTCTTACCCCGTCACAACGAGTAGAGAGCGTTTCTTTCATGCTATTTTTTAGTTTTGGGAAGGAATTAACCCTTTGCCTGCTTAAACATTCTGTAGAGCGTAGAGTAGTCACTCTCGCAGAGAGAGTATTGACAACTGCGGCAGATAAAAACTATAATTCTATAGTACGCAATTTCCGGCAGTGGGAACGCGTGAAAGGGGAGAGTTGATTCATGTTATGTCAGCGCTGTGGTACGGAAAGCGTCACCCCAAAACCCTGTAGGTACACAAGCCTATGAACTCCGAAACAAACAACGAAGATCCACAGGTAGAGCCGGTAGAGGAGGCTACTAAGCGTCCCACTATCAAAGTGCGCCGTGCCGTAGTTGCACCGCTTCCGCCCCCTGTCTCTGATACCCCAACGCCAGAAGCACAACCCTCCGAGAGTGCTACCCCTGCGAGCGTTAAGCCGAAGGCTACTGTTGCCGGTGCAAAAGCGGCTGGAGCACATCGTCCTGCACCAGCCATGCCGATTAAGCCTCGCTCAAAGCCGGCTCCTATTCCAGCGCAAGCCGTGCCACAGCGCCCTAAACCGCAACCGACTGCACAGGCAAAGCCTACGCCGCCTGGTCTGACCATGCCCTCAACCGCTCTTGAACGCGATGCCTCTGCTCCTGTTCACGCCTCTGTTGCGTCCGTCGAAGTGAGTTCGGAGCCGTCGGGTGCTACTATTAGCCCAGACGTGAATACCGTAACCGCGGTGAAGTCGAAGTACTATCAGGATGTGGTAGTAGACCCCGTCTCTGGTACACACTACGACCTTATCACTAACAAAGCCACCGCCGAGCTTAACCCAGAGAAGAGGCGTGCCCGGGCGCAGGACGATGACGAGGACGAAGGTCCTACAGAATGGGACTACCCAAAGCGTGTGCGCTGGTTCCTTTTCATCTATGCCTCTGTTCTTGTGATGACAGGTGCGGCAGCATTCTTCAACCAGGAGCCATACTCGTTGTTCATATCGAACCTTGTTATGGGGGTACTTCTGCCTGTGTCGAAGGTCGTGCCGTGGCAAGACGAAGACCCCGACGATGTGGGCTGGCTTTTTGTGGGAACACTTGCTGTGGGTCCTGTTGTGGCATTCTGCGTCTACGGAGTCTGGTCTCTTCTGCGCCGCGCAACCAACTACGCTATTGTGGGTTGCCTCGCGGTCAGTGCCTGTACACGTATTGTGGTGGAACTTAGTACGGGCAATCCGACCATGAGATGGATTTTCGTTCCTTGGTCAGGCAACTACGGAGAGGTTCCCATCGCACAGGTCTTCTACGTGAGCTGGGCAGGACTGTTCACTATGCTCGGCTGGTATCTTGGAAACATTTTCCACAAGCTGGACGAGTAGCCTACTGCCTACCGCAATTACAAACAGCCCACTTTTCCAAACGGAAGCAGTGGGCTGTTTGTATTTTGGGTAGCTATATAGCAATTCAACCTAACCTTTCTGCTCCAATTCTGAGCGAGGAGTTTGTCTGAGAGGCAGTCGGGTTTGGTGTTTTGCCTAGCTTATTCGGGCGAAAGGTAGCCTCTAATTTGGTTCTGTCGGGCATTAGGGGGTTAGGGCGCATTTCCAGTTTGCACAGTTACCCAAAATTCAAATATTTTTGTAACTACTCAGCCCTCACCCTGCCCTGCGGGCATCCCTCTCCCGATTCGGGAGAAGGACTTGTACAGGGAGGTGATCCTGCTGTTCTCCATGAGATAAGCCTGAGTAGTTACATATTTTTTACGCTCATGCTTGACAGTTCAGGGGGGGGGGAATATAATGGTAAAGTATTGTAATATGCTGTATAGCATAAATCAACCTGACTGAGAGGGTAACAATGATGTTTGTAAACCTCTACTGCTTGCTGGAATGCTTCTCGCGTCTATTGGCACTGCCCGTGCAGATGTTACAAGTGCTTCGGGTACTGCCATTTTGAGTAGCCCTGCCTCTGGTGCTGTTTTTCACGGGAGTCCTAGTGTCACTTTCACTTCAACGCACTCCGAAGCCGTTGTACGCACGGATGGGTTTGCCTATAGCGGTGCTGTATCTGGAACGTATACGTTTATCAATGGGTTTGATGTTAG
>JAPLCR010000180.1:22524-23863 GCA_026392135.1 Armatimonadota bacterium | reverse complement strand
CTCTGCCCGGCACAACGCACTATCTGCGCGGAAACGACTCGTCCAAGTGGCTCCATGACATACCCTCTTATGGAAAAGTACGCTACTCCAATGTCTATAAGGGTATTGACCTGCTCTACTATGGTACGCAGAAGCAGTTGGAGTACGACTTTGTGGTAAAGCCCCACGCCAACCCAAAGCAGATTCATCTCCGCTTTGATGGCGTGGAAAAGGTGAAAATCACCCCCTCCGGCGAACTCAGCCTGAGCGTCGCCAAACATGAGTTGAAGTGGCGCAAGCCCGTAGCCTACCAGACGATAGGCGGCAAGCGGCAGGGGGTGATGTCACGTTACGTGCAGGATTCGAACAAGCAGGTCAGTTTTGAAGTGGCGCGATACGACAGCACCTACCCGCTTGTGATAGACCCTGTCTTTCTCTACTCGACTTTCGCGGGCGGAAGCGCTGAAGACGAGTGCAACGACATTGCGGTAGATTCAAACGGAACAGTGTACGTAGCAGGAACGACAACCAGCAGGGACTTCCCGCAGTGGTTGCCGACTCTTAGCCCGCATTTTGATTATTTGGGTCTTAATGGTCAGAGCGTTGGCTCAGATCGCACCGACTACGATGCCTTTGTCTGGCAACTAGACACTAGGACGAATCCAAATAACATAACTCCTCCTCCTCCTCCAGTTCCACCAACGATTACTACCGTAATTTATGGGAGTCCGGGTAACGATACCGCGAATGCAATAGCCATAGGAACAAACACGTCCACTGGGGTAGTTAATGGGAGCGTCTACGTTACAGGACGAACCGATTCTAAAATGTTTCCTAGCGCGGCAGGCACTGATAAACCTATAAACTACTTTTCAGGGGCTCAGTCGGCTTATGTTATTCGTCTAGATTTTCGAGCCCTCCCTACAATTGGGTGGTCTATGTTTTTGGGTGGAACAGGCTATGACGAAGGGCTAGACATCGCCTATCGTTGGAACACTTCCTCTCCCACTTTAGGAAACTTCGGTTCTATTGCGATTGTAGGCGTCACCACTTCGCCTGAATTAGACATCTCCACACGATTTCCGTTCCAAGCGAAACCCCAAGGGGGAGAAGACGGCTTTCTCACGCTCTGGAGAGATATGCCCGTCGCTTCTGGTGCTGTCGCCAATGTCGTACCGACCCACTATACCTACATTGGCGGTATAGCAACCGACTACCTTACAACGGTAGCCATAGATAGCGACTACAATATTGTTGTTGGAGGCTACACCAACTCCACCAACTTCCCCGTGAAAAACACGACTCCGTCTTTGTCGCAACCGCAAGGAGGGTACGACGGGATAGTAATGCGATTCCAGTC
>JAPLCR010000180.1:8720-22482 GCA_026392135.1 Armatimonadota bacterium | reverse complement strand
GCGACGCGGACGACGCGGTGTACGCCCTTGCGCTTGACTCTGGAAACAACATCTACGTCACCGGGGGCACGTTCTCAAGTTATGATGCGGGAGGGGTGGGATTCCCTGTTACGGATTCCGCCAATCAGGGCTACCTGATGGGGTCACAGGACGCTTTCGTTACCAAAATTGGAACCAACAACAAAATCCTCTACTCATCTTACCTTGGAGGGGAAGAGGACGACTGCGGCTTGGGTATCGCAGTCACGAGTACCACAGAAGGGATAAAGACGTTTGTTACAGGGTACTCGTTGAACCTACCGGACGCGCTCATCCCGTTTCCGCTTGTCGGAGCTGAGTTGAATGGTCAAGGGTGGTACGATGCATTCCTTACCGTCTTCAACAGCAACATGGGTATTGAAGGCTCCACAATGATGGGAGGGGCTAACGACGATGTAGGGTGCTCTGTCTCCACAAACGCATCAGGAACGCAGTGGTGGATAGCGGGAGTCACCTATTCCGCCGACTTCCCGACCGTTGATGATGTCGCCACCGCTGGTGTAACCGCAAACAATAACTTCAGTATCGGCGGGACAGGCACCACGGACGGGTTTATAGCGAGATTTGTACGCGAATGGCGTATGGCACCACCTTCGGCGACCTCTGTAGTTGCGACAAACACGGCGACAACGCCAAACTCGACAGTTAATCCGAACTCAGGCACCCCGCTACTTGTGCAACTCGGACAGCCCGTGACCGCTACCGTGCAGTTCAAAGACCCCGTTGTAACTGCCTCCACATCTGGCATCCCCAAGCCTATGTACCTCACCTATCAGGTTACGGACGTGGACGGGAAGCTATACACAAGGGATAGCATTGCTCTCAGCAAGGGGGACAACTCTACTACTTTTGGAATCCCTTTGCCCGTCCTTAAAGTGGATACGCTTCTTACGCTTACGGTTAGTTTTGTGAACGAAACCCAGTCCGTTCAGATGTTGCTGACCGTCCCGCAACTGCAAGACCTGACATTCCTAACAGATAACTCAGGTGACCCTGTTGTGTTTACTGGCTCGTCTGTGACGGGAACCATTGTATTAGACAGGCCAACCGTTGTGGATACCGTCGTGACGCTGAAATCGGACACTACAAACCTGAATGTTCCGGCAAAGGTCGTAGTGAAGAAGGGGGCAAGTACCGCTACCGTTAAGTTTAAGGCGAACAACGTAACCAAGGATATGATAGCGACCGTCACGGCTACTTTGGGAGATACTAGCCAAACACGCTCCATACTGCTACTCTCCACAAGGAAATTGAGCATCACCTTCAACCCCGCAAAGGTAAAAGGCGGTATCAGCACTGTTGTGACTGTCTCTATTGGAGACCCGATCCCTGCGGGCTGGACTCAGGGGTTGATGGTTCTCTTGACTCCTACCACCAATCCCGCGCTTTTACCGAACCTACCTGCGAATGTAGTCATTCCTGCTGGCGCGGGGCAAGTGACATATACCGCTCAGACAACCGTAACAACAGTAACCACAAAGTCTGCCACCATTACGGGCGACCTCTTTGGCAAGAAAGGAAGTGGAATACTCAAAATAACCCCCTAGGTTAGAGGCTTTGTGTTTCTAATATGAAGAAGCCCCTCACTCCCAAAAGGAGGAGGGGCTTTATTCGCGTCAACGACTCTACCCTCGTGACGGCTCCTGCATACGCTCCCGCGCCTTCCGCGAAAGTTCCGCGAGGTGTCCATCGTTCGCCATGACCTGTTCGAGATGCCGCTTGCGCTCGTCATTGGCGGTAGATACCATAATGTCGCTGAAAGCGCGTTCAATCCAGAAGCGGCTCCCGCCCGAAATGTAGTCCCTCAACTCCTGTAGCTGATGGTCGGGATAGCGTTGGCACAGGTTGATAGTGAACATACGCCGCCAGCCGCCTCCCCCAAAAGCCGCGTGTTTTGTGTTGTGGTTGAACAGAATAATATCGCCGGGCTGAATCTCAAGAGGGATAGCAGGAACATCACGACCATGCACTCCCCACAGTGCTTCGCTCTTTCCAATCTGACTCTGAAGGTCGCGGGCATAGCTGTCTTCAATGCGGTGACTGCCGGGGATAACACGCAAGCACCCTGTATCTTTGGTAAGCGTATCAAGATAAAAGGCGATCTTAATGTGGAGGATTTCGGGATGCCAGCCGTCGGAGTGCCAGCCTGTGTCGCCTGCGTAGTAGTTTCCGTCGCTTCCCATGTAGTTATAGTCGTCGCCGAGTAAAGTCGTCGCGATTCCATTGATGTGCGGGTCATCTAGGAGAGAGCAGAGGTAGGCGTGCTGGTCGATGAAAGGGACGACGCACGAGCGTTGCTTACCATCGTGCTTCTGCCCGTTGTGCCCGCCGCCGCGCACCTCCCATATCTCCTCAAAAGCGTCGCTGATAGCCTGAGCGCGGTCTTTCAGAAGACCTGGGAAGGCAAGAAAGCCAAAGGTAGAAAAGTAAGCCTGTTGTTGTTCCGTGAGTAGTATCGGTTGCATGAACTGCACTCCTTTGTGGTATGTGTATCACTCTTTGGATTTAGTGAATGAAGAAGAAGAATCCTCCTTGACAAACCCCCCTTTGTCTGCTACGATTCCGCGTCCTAATAAATACCCAGTTCAAGTGAGGTTTATATTCTATGAAACTCTGTCCGAGATGCGCGACCCCCTTAGAGGAGACTCGTGTAGGAGCCGTGTTGGTAGACGGTTGTAATGGGTGCGGGGGAGTATGGTTTGATTACCAAGAGATGAACGCCATTGCCCTCTCTTCCCAACTTGCCTACCTAGAAGCGCGTTTTCAGCCTGCTTCCACCCCTAAAAGCGTACAACACAACCCGATGTGTCCTGTCTGCAAAACAGACCTCGTCGCATTTACTTTCCAGCACTCACCCGACATCATTCTGGATAGCTGTACGCAGTGTCGTGGAATATGGGCAGATGAAGGCGAGACTCAGGCGATATTTCGGCGCATACTAGAGATGCAGGGCATGACGGCGATGGAGTTCCGAAAGACCGAATCTGTGCGCCAGAAAGCGCGGCAGGCGATGCGGTTCCTTGCACAGATTGCGTGCCCTCAGTGCGGTAAAGCCAACCCGCGCGTCAGCCTCCAGTGTAGTGCGTGCGCGAGTAGTTTGGACGGAAACGACAAGGCTCTCTGCCCACTTTGTGACCAACCCCTCCACCAGATTTCGATGGGGGAAAGCCCGCTAGAGGCGTGCCCTGAGTGTTGTGGGATATGGATTTCTCAAAAGCACCTGTCGGAAGTAGCACGTCATCCCCCTATAGAGATAGCCCGCATGGAAGAGGCACTAGGGAAGCCCCAAGTGATATACTCTCCGGAAGTCGTGCAGGACATTCATCCCGTATGTCCTCGTTGTAATCAGGCACTGGAAGAGCGGGCTTACGCCTACCACTCTTCGGTAAAAATCGAGGTCTGCGTGACCTGTGACTCGGTCTGGTTGGAGCGTGGCGAACTGGTGCGTGCCGCCGAATACCTGCAAAGGACTCTTACTTAGAAGCTCACCTTACGCAGTAAGTGGCCCTCAACCCCTAGCCCCTTCTCCTCGCCCAGAATTGGGAGAGGGATGTCCGTTAGGACAGGGTGAGGGCTAGTTCAGATACTCTGCGTAACATGAGTTAGAAGTTGCCGAGGTGACGAATATGGGCAGTGGCTCCCCTATAAGTCTTTACAAGCCTCTGCCCTCGCTCCGAACCGAGTACCGATACGGCAGTCGAAAGCCCGTCCGACGTAAGCCCATCTTTTGCAACTATTGTTACCTGTATCCTATCGGTGAGGGCATACCCTGTACGTGGGTTTATGATATGCGAGAAGCGTTTCCCGCCAATCTCTACCGACTGCTCTGTGTCCCCCGATGTCGAAACAGCACAGTTTGAAAAGAGCAGGATAGGAGGGACGGAGGCATTTTGGGCATTCGCAACCTGAATTCGCCACCCCATCTGCCCTGGCGGCGGGTTGGTCACGACGATGTCGCCTCCTGCTTCGATTAGAGCATGGTCTATGCCGTGTTGTTTTAGAACCTCCTGTGCACAGTCGGCAGCAAAGCCCTTGCCAATACCGCCCAAATCGAGTCTCATATCTGGTACAAGGAGTTGAACAGTGCGCTTACGAGAGTTGAGGCGCATCTTTTGCCAACCGACGAGTTCTCGTGCTTTTGCTATCTCTTCAGATAGAGGAGCGATATGAGATTTTCGAGCTTTGCGCCACAGCCTGATGAGGGGGCTACAGGTTACGTCAAATGCTCCTTCACTACGCTGTGCGAGTTCCTGTGACCGTTGAAGAACTTTGAAGAGGTCTTTACTGACAGGAATAGGGGCACCGCCCGCCTTCGCACATAGGCGCATTAATTCACTGTTGGCGCGATAGTCGCTCATTACGGTATCCAACTCTGCGAACCGCTCAAAGGCGGCTCCGCAAGCGTCTACAGCCACTGTTTCGCTCGGTGCGTAGACTATCATACGGACATCTACGCCCATGTGGTACTCTTTATATTCATAGCGTTGTAGCGACAGATCCTGTGCTGTCTTTACATAGGATGTTGTTGTACCACTCAATAACGCAGAAAGAATCTGTAAAAAAATGAACAACTGCATCGCATACTCCCATCTCAAATCCCCGCTATTATGGGGTGTTTTAAGCTGTCTTGCTGTTATTTCCCCCACTTTGACGCACTCGCAAACAAGTGTACCTACCTCTAAGGAGGTACTGAAACCCTACTCCGAACTATTACCGGAATCTACTGTGAAATTGGAGATGATTCCAGTTCCTGCGGGGTCTATCACCATTGGAGCCAAAAAGGTGGCAATAAAGCCCTTCTTTATTGCGAATATGGAGACCTCATGGCAGGCATTTGATGTCTTTACGGCAAGTGGTCCTCCGACTCCTGCATACGACCAGACTCCGTTCGCTCCAGATGCGATTGCACGCCCCAGTAAGTCCTATATTCCACCCGACAAGGGGTGGGGGCACTTCGGCTATCCCGCGATTCATATTAGCAATATGAATGCACAGATGTTTTGCCGTTGGCTCGCCTCAAAAACGGGCAAAAAATATCGCCTTCCTACCGAGGCAGAGTGGGAATTTGCGTGCCGTGCAGGTGCTAATCCTTCTCTCAAGGTAACTCCTGCACAGCTTGCGAAATTCGCTTGGTTCACTGTCAATAGTGAAGAGGTTACACACCCTATTGGGAAGCGCCTGCCAAACGCTTGGAAACTCTACGATATGCTTGGTAATGTGGGCGAGTGGGCGACGGATTTGAACGGGAAGTATGTGTTATGCGGTGGCGCATTTAATACGCCTCCCACCAAACTTTTGCCCAGCGCGAGAGCGCGTCAGATTCCCGATTGGCAGTCCACCGACCCCCAACTTCCCAAAAGCAGGTGGTGGCTGTCGGATGCACCTTTCGCAGGCTTTCGTATTGTCTGTGAACCTTAGGTTTCATCCATATCCAACCTACCACGACAGAGAGTTGGACTCCTGCGGTACAAATAATGTAAGGTCGGGTACTTCATCTCTATGCTTTCAACCTCCTTAGACCCAATGCTCGAGCAGGCGATACGGGAATACTTTACTCCTATTCCACATTCGGAGGTGGGGAGTCGTGTCGCCAATCTTATTTCTCAATTTCCACAGAACCCCTCCGCTGAATTTGTGCCACTTCTCTGCGATGCCCTCTACTACCACCGGCAATGGGATGGTGTCGCGCCTAAGCCTCAGCAGTGGATATTGCGGTGGGCGGTCGAGGCGATCCTCCCGCGCTTTGCCTCTGAAGACCTATCCGAGTTTTGGAACCGCTTGCAGTCGTCGCATGAGCCTGAGCGCACGGCGATGGAGCTAGGTTTGGAACTACTTACGGCACAGCACGCTCTGGAACACCTGCTTTTCGGTTTGGAGTTTTGTCGTCAACACGAAGCACGCGCGAAAATCGTGAGAGACCTTGAAAAAGTGGGCGATAGTAGTGTACTTCCACGCCTCTTTCTTACCTATCGACACTCCGCCGAGCATGACTGGGCATTGGGTAGGCAGATAGAGCGTGCCTTGCGCTCTATACTTGACCGAACGGATGTAGAGACAGCCCGCACCCTCCTTCGCTCCAGCCATGAGCCTTATGAAGAGTTGCTTCGGAACGTTGCCAAACCACACTCTGACATCACTGGTCTACTGAAAGTTCCTACTGACTTGAAGTTCCCTTAGCCCTCTCTCAGAGACTCTACCGAAGGTGGGCATATCCTCAACATCGTTACTAGCGGTATCATTGCCCTTCACTCAGAACTGGGAAAGGGGCAGAGTGCTGGTTCTCGTTTGCTTGTAGAAGAGAATCCATATTTCACAGCACCCTCCTTAGTTTTCGTTTGGCGAACGCTCCAAGAGGGGAGAGGTGTCGATATTAGCGAAGCGCAGGATGTAAGGGTCATCTACGGTCAGTGCCGTCATTGTTAAGTTGGCACAAGGTGTGAGAAGTACTGGAGAGCCGTCCTGAACCGTAGCCTCCAGAAATAACGGCACTGCACCGGTATGCACGTGCCACTCTGCTGGGCACTTCTGGTGAACGATAGGGTGCCCTTCGCTGTTCAAATGTATCGTTACAGAGATGTCTCTCTGCACGATTTCGGGATACATTACCCTGTTGAGCATCAGCACATAGGGACCGTACTGTAGTCCCTGCTCTTTTGCACTGCTGGCAGATGTCTCTTTGTCTCTAGTCAGGGCATTACACCCCGCGGGAATAGTCTGCAGTGACATAGGTAGGCGGAGTTCGATAGAGTAGGTCGAGTTTTTGGGGCACACTATGCGGACAAATTCGTGTTGCAGATGAACTTCGCAGTGTGAACCGTTTACTCGCAATTGGGGTTCTTGTACCCAGTATGGGACACGAATACTCACCTCAATACCATGGTGAGCGCGATTGTCTACCTCAATGTTCTGCACCACCTCACTGCATCCGGTTAGAACGCTCTGCTCCACATGAATCTCACCGCCATCACGCTCTATCACGGTACGGACATCAAAAGGCAAGTTGACGCTCAAGCCCTTCGCATTTTCCGTAATGGTGTGCATAGCAACCTGAGCCAATCCCCAGCCACCCGACATAGCGCAACACTCATTCTGTGGACAGCCACGATTTCTTGGGTCTGCCCAGTGATGCCGGTTAAGGCTCCTGTAGCAGGTGAAGGTTCCGTTACTATCCTGAGCAAATAGAAGTTGGTTGACAGCAGAGAGTTCGACGCTATCAAGATAGCGTGCCTCGCCCGTTAAATCGAACAGCTTCAACCCCAGAACTATCCAGTCCACAACAGAGCACGTCTCGTCAATCCGCTCATAGTAGTCGCCGTAACTTTCAGGAAAGCCTCCGTTTACCCACACGCTTGAAAAGGAGTCTTCAAACACCTTTTTTGCTTGGTCTACATACTTAGCCTCTCCCGTAACTACGGCTAGGTCTACTACCCCATGTGTTGTGTTCAAATAGGAGTGAGTGTGATGAAAAAAGGGCTTCTCTTCATGAGTGTGTAGATTGGTGGAGTCGACGTGCGCTGTGGGAAACTGGGAAGGCTGTGCGATATTGTGTTGAATGTTATCAGCCATATAACGGGCGTATTCAATATACTCTTGCCGATGGGTTATCTGTCCTAGACGCGCCATGGGCCCAACAGACGACTCTATCCCACCGCATAGCGGTTTTGCTATTTGCCATGTGTCGCGAGTGGCTACCGCATGGTCTGCGGCAATCAGCAGGGAGGCGAATGCCGTTTCATCGCCTGTAAGCTCGCAATATTCAAGTAGATTCCAGATGCCGCGCCCATGCCCAAACCAACATTCACGAAAGCGTTCGGGGTTGTTGTGTAGCCCTGCGCCATAGAATAGCCCATTCTCATCCTGAGCCATACACAGTTCATCGACCTTCTCTTGAATGATGGATGGGACGGAGGTGTCCGTTAACAGGCAGGATTCGAGAACGGTGGCTCCAATCCAACGCCCTATCTGATCTGCACCCCATCCTGCGTAAGCCGTGTGCATAACGCGCTCACGAATAAGCCTATCCAGAGAGAGGCGCAAACGTTGTGCCAAAATACCCCGTGGCTCCACCTGTTTTGGTGAAAGCGGTCGCTCCTTATAGTTCATGTAGAACACCTCCGTTTGTGTGCAGGACTACCCTATGCGTGTTATGTAGGTGATAGCCCTACTCCTCTAACTCTAGTGCCGCCAAGAAATCTTTGAACAGAACTGTCTCTGAGAGATTGTCGCATTCGTTACAGTGTTCCCAGTCAATCCAAACATACTCAATACCCACCCAACCCGCGTAGTCTGCGGCGTTCATTGCGGTAAGCACTTGCGCGTAGTCTATGGTATTCGAGGCGAAACTGGTCTGTAGCCGCCCCGTTCGCGCCCCACGTACATGGAAGTGACTAGCGTGGCGAATGAGTGGTTCAATTTCCGAATCGGGCAACCCAGCTCGTGTGAAGTGGGTGTAGTCTAGCGTGAGAGTTAGCCCCGGAACCCGTTGAACCATCTCCTGCGCCTGCTCCGGTGTGGAGGCTATCGAGCCTACATGAGCTTCCACGCCAAAAATAGTGCCATGCTCCTTTGCCTGTCCGACTCGCCATGCCAACTCCTCAACAGTCCTCCTAAGAGAATTGGCATAAGACTCCTCTGGGAAATGGACACCAGGTAGAGTAGTCACATGGTGACAACCACAGGCGGCGGCGTACTCTAGGGCACGTTGGAACCAATCACGGGCTTTTGCACGGCGCGAAGCATCTGGGTGATTTATCGCATAGGGTTGAAAGTCGGGAGCCATCTGCAAAAAGATATCGGCGGGTTTTAGCCCCAGGTCATCCAGCTGAGTTTTGAGCTGTGTAGCAGAAGCCGTAACATTTGCGAATTCACGCGAAGGGTGGAGGTGTGATCTCTCTTCAAATAGCCCTATGTCCACGCCTTCAAAGCCTAGAAGGGCGATGAGTTGAAGGGCTTTAGTATGTGAAAGTAGGGGGAATGTGAAGTCTGCACACGCGTATTTGTGTTTCATGGTGCCTCCATTGGCGTAGTAATTGGCTAAATCTGACGGTTATCCCACTCCGCAGTCGCGAGGTATCCTGCATCCACTACGTGAGCGATGCCCGTTATCCCGGACGAGTCATCGGTAGAGAGATAGAGTACCGCCTTCGCGATGTCACGCGGGGTCAGGAGGCGAGCGAGAGGGACACGCGCTGAACGGCTCTCAAGGGTGGCTTCCGGGTCAGAGGTTTTGCTGACGTGATAGCGAAACAGGGGCGTGTCTGTTATTCCGGGACAGACACAGTTGACGCGAATCCCGAATCGCGCATAGTCTAGCGCCAACGCCTTGGTGAGCGTCATCACCGCGCCCTTTGAGGCGACGTAGGAGGGGGTATTACTCTGCCCCACGAAACTCGACACAGATGCCATATTGACGATAGTAGCGCCCTCCGACTGCTTGAGATGAGCGATACCGTGTTTTACGGTAAGGAAGATAGACTTGACGTTCACGCCCATAACCTCGTCCCACTCCGCCTCTGTACACTCCTCAAGGGGCTTCACTAGAACGATACCGGCGTTGTTGACGAGGTGGTGCAACGCCCCGTAAGCGGCGAGCGTTCCCTCTATCGCCTTCTGAACCGCCGCCTCTTTGGAGACATCCGCGACAAAGAGTTCCGCCTCTCCTCCCGCCTTGCGAATATGAGCCAGCGTCTCGCGCCCCTTCGCCTCATCGTACTCGACCAGAGCCACTTTTGCGCCCTCTTCTGCGAAGAGTTCCGCTATTCCCTGTCCAATGCCTGACCCTGCGCCCGTCACAAAAGCGACGCGCCCCTCTAGCCGTGTGTTTGACATCGCTCTCTCCCTCTACAGATTTAACCTTGCAGTCGCGTTAGCATCGCGTCACGCTTCGCCTGAAAGCCTTTACTCGCCAAAACCTCTGGGTTCAGAAGACCGAAAGGAGTTTCGCCCCGCATAACGGAGAGGATGGAGTTTGCGGCAAGGTCGCCCATCGCCGCGAAGCACTCTTCCGTCCAGCAGATAGAGTGCGGCGCGAGAATCACGTTCTCCATCTGTAGTAGCGGGTTATCGAGCGCGGGAGGCTCCTGCTCAAATACATCTAATCCTGCCCCCGCGAACGTTCCGTTTTGTAAGGCTTCAATCAAGTCCTTCTCGTTTACAATAGGACCCCGTGCCGCGTTCAGAAAGTAGGCGGTTGGTTTCATCAGGCGAAACAGGTCTTTATGAATAAGTCCCTGCGTCTGTTCGTTGAGTAGGCAGTGAATAGAGACGTAGTCGGACTGTGAGAACACCTCCTCCAGAGTCGCGGCGCGTTGCACTCCTGCCCGCGCCAAAGCCTCGTCGGCAATAAAGGGGTCGAATGCGAGAATTTTCATACCAAACGGCTCTACGAGGCGGCGAAGCTCTCTTCCTTGCCCGCCAAACCCTACTATACCGAGAACCTTGCCTGAAATCTCTGTACCCTGATAACGCCCTCTCTCTTGCCAACGCCCTTCGCGCACAAGCCTGTCTTTGATGAACATACGCCGGCTGAGGGCGAGCATCATCCCCAAAACGCCCCCCGCGACGGGTAGGTCGGTGGCTCCTCTGGTTATCGTAAGAAGGACATCGTTCGCGGTGAAAGAGGGGACATCGCACATATCGTACCCCACGCCAAACCGCGCCACAATCAGAAGCCGCTCCGCTCCCTCCGCGAATGTCTCCGCTTTCCATGGCGCTCCAAGCGAAAGGACTGCGTCTGTTTTGGCTATCTGGTCGGGGGTGACGGGAGTTCGGTGTTCTGCGAAAAAGGCGTACTGGCTCGAAGACTCCGCCCCAATCGCGCCCAAGCCAATGTCTTTATAGGTGAGTTCTCCGCTCGGCGTGAGAAAGTCGCGAGTAATGCCTATTGCAAATCTGTTGTCCGTCGTCACAGCCATAGTTTGAACGCCTCCTCGCGTTGCAATGCGTTAAGGTTTTCTCGGATTGCGCGAATCATAAGGGACATATCCGCCCCCAAGCCCACCATGCGGAAGCCTTCGTCCCGCCTGCGAATGGAGTCCTCAATGCTTCGCGACATGACACCCGTCGCTATCTGTTTCGCCTCCGCTTTGGCGCGTACTTCTAAAATACGTTCGCCCACTCCTGCGCCCTCCCATTCGCCAAGATAGCCGTAGGATGCGGAGAGGTCGGCGGGTCCGAAGAATATCGCCTCTAAGCCCGGCGTGTCTAGTATCGCGTCTATCTCTTCCACCGCGCCGCGCGTCTCGATAAGCGGAATGACGAGCGTCTCTTCGTTGGCGCGGACTAGGTACTCTTGAAACCCAAGCCCCCACTTTACGCACCTGTCGCCCGCCACTCCGCGCACTCCGACGGGAGGATACTTCCCGTAGCGCATGGCGGCTTGAACCTCCTCCGCGCTCTGCGCGTAGGGAACAATCACACCGTGCGCCCCCATGTCCAACGCCCGCTTAATCGAACTCATCTCGATATTGGGAACGCGCACAATGGGAGTCGTCTCTGTACCGCGCACAACACGCAGAGAGACCGTAGTTCGTCCCTTTTTGTCGAAAACGCTCACGCAAACGGTTGCCTGTGTGCAATAGGTTATCTCCCTGTTATCTCAAATGATACGCCATCCGTAGAGGATTTAGCGAGGAATGCGGCGCGTTTGGCCTGCGTTCCTTGATGCGGCTGGAGTTGCGCCATCTCTATACCTGCGTCTGTGACTGCGGTTATCGCCTCGTCCACATCCTCCACTGCGAAGCAGAGATGGTGTAGCCCCCCTCCGTGTTGAAGCAGGTGCGCGTAGAGCGGGTGGGAGGGTTCTAGCGGCTCGACGAGTTGTAGATGCGTGTTGCCCATATCAAGATGCGTTAGACGAATCGCGCCCCCATTCACCACTTCGCTTAACAGAACAGGAAGCCCCAAGCGGTCGCGGTAGACCTTGAGTGCCTCTTCCGTATTCGCTACCAAAATCGCAACGTGGTCTAGCCCTTTGAACATGGTTCTCTCCTATGCAGAGTTGGTTTGAGCCTTGCGGCGTACTGCTATTTCGCTAAGAAGACGCTCATACCCTGCAATAAAGTTATTACGAAAGAGTTGAACGGGTCCATAGTCAGCAAATGCCTCCACTGGCATAGCGCCCTCCTCATAAGCGGTGCGAAAATCGGGTAGCGTGTCCAGAAGTGTCTTCAAAACATGGGAGGGGGTCTCCACTCCAATGCGTGATACGACAGGGGACTCCGCCTCTATTAACTCCTGAGCGGTACTCCAGTTAATAGTGATGTGTACGTCGCCGCCCACAAAATCGGTGAAGTGGCGCGTGGTTCGCGCCCCGCCGCCTAGCATGGTCGCCGCGTAGCCGCGCTCTTCGAGAAGGCGATACTCTTTGCGCCCTACTGCGCTACCAGCCCACTCTAGCGTTTCAGCAGGGATTTCGATTCCCCTTCTGCTTACCAGTTTGGCGAGATACTCGTCAAAAATGCCCGTGATGTGCGTGACGTAGACGGGGGGGTGATGCCCGGTCTTTTGCGCTACCTCCTTGCACAGTTCGCAGAGGGCGATAGTCTGGTCTATTGAGAACACCTCCGTGGCGCAGAGGGGGAGGCTCTCTGCCGCAAGGGTTCGTATCGCTTTCAGCCCTGCCTCCGTGACCGGAATTTTGGTCATAAAGTTGGGACCCAGCGCACGGTAACGGAGAGACGCTGATATAATCTCGTCTGCATCTTCGTCCTTGCGCGGGTCGCTCTGAATGGTGACAAAGCCTTGCGTACCCCCGCTTTTTTCATAGAGCGGCAGGAAGCGGTTGATAAGCCGTTTTGTCGCCTCCATACAGACACTGTCCGCCGCCATATCGTCGTCGGTGGATTCGACTATAGCGCGATCAATTATCGGCGTAATGAAATCGGGTTCGACTTTAAGCAGTTTGGCGCAGTAGGTTGGGTTGGTCGTGCAACTGATAGCTCCCGCTTCTATGGCGAGGTCTATCTCACTCTCGGAGGGATTGTTTATCCAGAATCGAGTGGGAGTCTCGCGGGTTACACGGTGAAAATAGCCTGTAGACATTTCTAAATAGTACCTCTCGTACAGCGAGAACTTTTGAATTAAAGCGTCCTCATAGCCCTCAACCCCTGCCCTGCGGGCTTGCCTATCCCGATAATGGTTCAGGGGGGATAGGCGAGGGTTTGAGATAGGAATTGGGAGCGATTCCGCTTTCTACCTATACTGCAAGGCTTCCGCACTGACCCAGCCACCCCATCCCAACCCTTGCCCCTTCACAAGGGGAAGGGCGAATGCCGAAACTGCAAGGCTACCGCACTCCTCAAAAGTTGGCGGTAAACGGGAGTATTGCAAGTCTCCCCTTTGTGAAGGGGGAGATTTAGAGGGGGTGGCTGGGTCAGTGCGATAAGCCTCCCGCTATCTACTCGCCCCTGAACCCAAAACAGGACAGGGGAGGCTGAGTAGTTACGTTTGATATTTAGAAGCCTGTGCGTGTTGTTCCAAGTTTGGGGCTTTTCGCGGTTTTCGCGGTTCATTCCCAAAAGAGCGCCTCTTACGAAACTAGGCTTGAATGGTTAGTGCGGATAGGGTATCCTAACCTAGTTCGCCGAATTTGTCAATAGTCTTTCTTATCTCATTAGGTAACTACTCAGGCTTATCTCATGGAGAACAGCAGGATCACCTCCCTGTACAAGTCCTTCTCCCGAATCGGGAGAGGGATGCCCGCAGGGCAGGGTGAGGGCTGAGT
>JAPLCR010000180.1:0-8696 GCA_026392135.1 Armatimonadota bacterium | reverse complement strand
AAGTCCTTCTCCCGAATCGGGAGAGGGATGCCCGCAGGGCAGGGTGAGGGCTGAGTAGTTATCTCATTAGTCCGATTTTTTGCTTGCTTGCGCCTTCCGCTAAAACCGCTCAGAGGAGAGCCACTATGTCTGTGCCCATACGTATCCACCCTGACAACCCCAAGATATTCGAGTTCCGCGGGGAGCCTATCGCACTCGTCACCGCTTGCGAACACTATGGGGGCGTAATGAACCGCCCCTTCGATGGCGAGCGGTATCTGGTAGATACGGCGGAACGTGGAATCAACTACACGCGCCTCTTCACGCTGTTTCGAGAGCTTCAGTCCGCCGCAAATCCGTACTCTACCTGCAAGCCGGAATCTACCGACTATATCGCTCCGTTTGAGCGGGTTGGAAGAGAGCGGGCGCTGGATATGCAGCCCAAATACGACCTAGACAGATGGAACCCTGAGTTTTTGGAACGCCTGCACCGCTTCCTTTCCAAAGCATCGGAATGCGGCGTAATTGTGGAGTTGGTTCTTTTCAGCAACACCTACGGACCCGATGGGTGGAGCCTGAATCCGCTTCACGCCTCTAATAATCTTAACGGAACGGAGAGCATTCCCTGGTATCAGTACAACACCTTGCGACACCCTGCGCTTCGACGCTA
Source organism: Armatimonadota bacterium (assembly GCA_026392135.1). GTDB lineage: Bacteria > Armatimonadota > Chthonomonadetes > Chthonomonadales > Chthonomonadaceae > CAIJLM01. The sequence continues at coordinate 8,047 of JAPLCR010000180.1, read as the reverse complement.
TCAAGAGGTCTATCTTCGGCGTATGATAGAGGAGGTCAACCGTTACGATAACCTGCTTATCGAGATATGCAACGAGCCGGGGGGCGGGGTGGGGGCGGCAGACGCTCCTGAGCCGGAAGAGGTGAATGAGTGGCTAGACAGCATGATACGCATGGTTCGGGAGATTGAGGCGACGCTACCGAATCAACATCTTATTGTTGGGCAGGAGGCGTTCGCTTATAAATTGAGAGAAGAGGCGTTTAACCCCATTGATGTTCATCAGTTCTGCGCCCGCTCTTTTGGAGAGATGGACTACGATGCGGTGAATATGCACCCGCTTTCCAACATGAAGCACGCGGGTAATACCTACAATCTTGGCAGGTTTATGCACGCTCAGATGCGGCTACGCGAATATCGCGACTACTGCCTCGACCTATATGACGAGCCTAAGCCCCTGAACCTAGATGAAGACAACTGCGCCACGCAGTATCGTAGCCTTTTGGGTTGGACTATCCACCGTAAACGGGCTTGGACTGCGCTCCTCTCTGGCGCTCACTATAACCTGATAGATTTTTCGATACTGCCCTACATTCCGACGGGAACTGGCGATTCACAACGGTATCTGCGCTCTTGTATCGGTTTTCTGACGCGGTTTGTTCACACCTTCGATTTAGTACATTCGCGCCCTCTGCGGGGTGTCGCCCTGTCTGTTCCGAACGCTGTGTGTGAATCGGTCTTCGGGATTATGGGTGAGGACTTTGCGGTATATCTAGCGGATGCGCGTGAGGTTGAGGATTCCAATTCAGGGTCTCTTATTCGCGGAACGCTCGAACTCAAGGCTCCTACTGCGCTCTACGGGGTCTCCTGCATCAGTCCGCTCACTGGGGCGGTCTCGCCAGAGGTACCAATCTCCTCAGTGGAGGGCATTTTGACGGTGACGCTCCCTGAGTTTCAGCACGATATTGTAGTAAGAGTGCGGAAGCTCGAATAGCACTTTGGGCTTCGCTTTTCGCCCTCTAACGGCGTAGCGAGCGAAGCCATTTTGTCCCTCTCTGCTTGAGCGTGTCTAGCAGTACTGCACCGAGAATGACTAGACCAAGCACTACTTTCTGTGTATAACTCTCAATGCCTGTTAGGTTCATGCCGTTCTGAATGACTGCGATGATGAACGCGCCTAGTAGCGTTCCAAACACCTTACCCTGTCCTCCCGCTAGGCTTGTCCCGCCTACCACTACTGCCGCTATAACGTAGAGTTCGTACATCTGTCCGTAGGTAGGCGCGCCGCTTCTCAGTTGAGAAGCCATCACTACGCCCCCTAGCCCTGCTAATAGCCCATTCAAAATAAAGACGAACAGGAGTATTTTCTGCACTGAGACACCGGAGAGCCGAACCGCTTCCGCGTTACTTCCAACGGCATAGATGTAACGTCCTACTCTGGTTCGCGTCATTAGGAGGTGCGCTAGGAGGTAGAGGATGAGCATCAAGATAACCGAATTTGGCACTCCTAGCACGCTTCCGCGCCCTAGCCACACGAAGCCCTCTGGAACCTGATAGATAGACTGACCATGGGAAAGAATATACGCTAAGCCGCTTCCTACCAGCATCATCGCGAGGGTGACAATGAAGGCGGGAATCCGAAAGAGAGTCACCATGAGTCCTGAGAATAGCCCCACTAATCCGCAGAGTCCTATGGCTATGAGAGAGGCGACTAACATCGCGGTAGGGGAGGCGTGTTCTGCACCGGAATTACAGAGAGGTCAATCCCTCCGGTGATGATAACGAGCGTCATGCCTATTGCGATAATCGCGATAACTGCAATCTGGTTCGCGATATTCAATAGGTTATCGGTTTTTAGGAAGTTTGAACCGCGATAGCTGTGAGGTTGAAGAACCTTCGCTCTTGCAAGGTTTGGCGAAACCGCTCCCAACTGGTCGAATACCGCCCATGTTGCAGTTCCCTGACTACAGGCGATAATGTCTAGAGGGGTTCCCGATTGAGCGACTCGGAGAAGAGCTTGTCGCGCAGAGGACGGCTCACCCTGCACTACCGCGACAATGCGAAAGCCGTCCCGCTCCAACGCCTCGCGCAGAGCGGTCGCGAACTCTGCGTCCTCTCGGTTCTCCCGTGTCGCTATTAGAACCGTTGAACCCTTCGATGCCTCCCGTGTTATCTGAGAGGCGAGTTGACGCCCCCCATCTGCGCCGGAGGGGCGTTGCTCGGCTGTCGTTACCCATGCAAACCAGACGCACAGTAGAATGAGGGCGGGCAGAGTTCCATATTCCGAAAAGAACCGCGCAATGAGAGAGGACTTCCGCGGCTCTTTAGTAGGATTGGGGGGCGAAACAGACTCTTCGGATGACATTTTGACTCGCTCACTCGCTTCCCGCGTGGAGAGTTCCTTACTTGAGGGCGCTATCCTTCATGCCGTCCGCCTTGCGGTAGAGGGCAGTGGGAATCAGTATCTGAGGCTCTGGCTTCTCTCCTGCAAAGTACTTGAGGATAGCCTTGACCGTCTCAACTCCTATTTTATCGGGGAACTGAACGGGATCTGCGTAAATTTTGCCCTCTTTTATCGCCTGTTTGCCTTCTGGCTGACCATCAAATGCGATAATCTTGACTCTGTCCGCCTTCCCCGCTTTTTCTAATGCCGCTCTCGCTCCTAATGCAGACGGGTCGTTGATTGCGAAGATACCCGCCATGTCGGGGTGCGCTTGTAGCGCGTCTTCAGCGGCTTTATACCCTTGGTCTTTCGCCCCTTGCCCCGGTAGCGATGCCACAATATCTATCTTGCCTTTGGCGTGCTTGTCATTGTACGCCTGTATCACCTCTTTGAAGCCCTTCACGCGCATTTGACACGACTCGACGAGGTTGAAGTCTAGTATGACGATCTTGCCACCCGACTCGCCGAGTGCCTCAATCATTGCGCTTCCCGCCTGCCGCCCCCCTTCAAGGTTGTCGGTAGCGATATGAGAGACGACCTTTGCATCGGGGGAGAGGCTGGCTATATCCGCGGTAAAGACCGGAATTCCCGCCTCATTAGCCTCTTTTATGGCGGTTCCTATCGATTTCGAGTCACAGGGAGTCAACACAATCGCGGAGACCTTTTGAACGATGAAGTCTTTTACCTGATTCTGCTGCTTCGCCACATCAAATTCGCCGCTTACAACGACTACCTCATATCCGCTTTTCTTCGCCTCTTCGGTGATGCTGTCGGCAATCACTTTGAAGAAAGGGTTGGTTGTTGTAAGCACCGACAGACCAATAACCTTCTTGCCTGCACTCTGGGCGGTTTTGGGCACTTCAGTATTAGGAGAGGGGGCATCGGGCTTTGGCTCTTTGGGGCTACATCCCGCTAGCACCGCGATAAGTAACGCACAAATCGATATCCATCGTAATCTCATAGGATTCTCCTCTGTTATGGGGCGACACTGCCCTGCCTGAAACTAACCGAACTATTCGCGCTTCCATGCCTCTATTCCTCCGTGAAATAATCTCAAGTGCAATTCGTACTTCTTGTTCGTAATCATGTAGGAATCTGGGTTCGATATCGCGAACTAGCTCTCAGAGCAAAGAGGCTTCTCTGAACCCGTTCAGAGCCTACGACAGATAGGAATATAGCCGCTTCGCTCTCTATTTTCTCGTGAGAAATACGAGCATTGATACCATTACGGCTATAGAATTTGGAGAGACAACAAGAGCATGACCGACGAGCAGAAGTTTCTGTTTGATGTGAGGGGCTGGCTACTTATCCCCGGCGTTTTGGGTGAGGCGCAGATAGAGGCGATAAAGGCGCACCTATACGCAGGGGGTAACGGCTTTACGGGACCCGCGCAAGAGCTACTAGACCATCCCGCGGTTGTGGATGTTCTGAACGAGATCCTCTCCGGCTCAGAACCGGCTGGGGAGAACTATAATTTTCGTTGCGAAAACTCATTCGTTACGATACGCCCGAACGGTTGGAAGGCGGGAATTAACGATATTCCCCATGTCGTACTTCCTCCACAGACGGCGAACGCGATGCGTTACCAGTGTCAGGGCGGCAAAATCTACTCCTCGCTTACCCGCGTTGTGTGGGAGTTGAACCCCGTTGAGAAAGACTCTGGTGGAACCCTCTTCCTCTCTGGAAGCCATAAGGCGAATCTTCCCTATCCGCCTTATGTGAAAGAGGTGGATAACGCGCACCTCGAATCCTACTCCTGCCCCGCAGGGTCTGTGTTTATCTTTACCGAATCTCTACTACACGCGGCGACAGACTGGAAAGACCCCAATCACGACAGAGTCGCTATTTTTAGTTGCTATAACTCGGTGTGGGCGCAGTGGCATCGCCTGAACCTCGACCATGACCTCATAGAAACCATGCCCGCAAAACGACAGAGCCTTTTCCGCGGGGTCTACGCCATTGACTTCTCGGCAAAACCTATCACAGCCAACCGCGAGTATGGGTTAAACAACCGTGCGCTGTAAGCTCGCATCCTTGCTGTGTCTCATCGCGCTCTTTTTCGCCCTCTGCGCCGCCCCACTACACGCGGAGACTGTCCTGACGGTCTTCGCGCAGGGCTACACGCCCGAAGTCAGCACAGGTGACAACCCAAAGCCGCTCCATGAGATGACTCGGCTTGCGCGGGAGTTTGAACGCCTCCATCCGGGAGTTCGTATTCGTTTCATCAAGAATCCCGTTGGAGAGTATCGGACATGGATGCGTACCCAGTTACAGGGCGGACTCGCGCCTGACGTTATGTGGGCGCACTCAACGTGGTGCAACGACGACGCGAAGTACGGCTGGTTTGTAAATCTTGACCCATACCTTGCCAAACCGAACCCTTACTGTGCCCCCGAAGCGCGTGGCGCGAAGCGATGGGGAGACCTCTTCTACGCCGATGCCACCAACGCCAAACGCGCCCCCGACGGACACCTCTACGCCCTTCCCATCGACCAAGTAGAGACGGCTATCTACTACAATAAAGACCTGTTTCGGCAGGCGGGAGTTCAGCCCCCGAATACGTGGGCGGAGTTTATCGCGCTTCAGAAGCGGCTGAAAAAGCGGGGTGTACTTCCCTTCTTGATGACGGCGCAGTTAGAGATGCGGCTCTCGTGGGCGCAAGCTATTCTCAACGACCAACTCTGGGGCGATAAAATGCCCATGATGGATGTGCGTGCGACAGGTTCCGCCGGGTTTGCAGGAGTGGATGAGCAGGAGTTTATTCGCGCCTACAAAAAGGGGATATTCTCTCTGCAAGACCCGCGCTACCGCGAAAAGTTGCGTCTGCTAAAAGAGTGGTCTCAGTACTGGGCTCCCGGTGCTCTCGCCGCAAACGATGACCGACTTTTCAGGCTGGGTAAAGTCGCGATGTGGTGGGACGGCTCGTGGTACGCCCCGCAGATAGAGAGAGACCCAATGCGCGCCTTTGAGTACGGCGTGTTTCTTGTTCCGCGACTTACGAAAGAGAGTAGCCCCTATGCCTCGAATGTGGGCGCGCGCGGGGTGGGGGGTGCGACCTCTATTCAGTACGCCGTCACAAACACGGCGATAGCGGGCGGGCGCATTGAGTTGGCGATAGACTTTCTTAGGTTCATTACCGCCCCCGCGCAACTGGGTCCCCTTGTGAGCGAAGCGGGGCTGTTCTTGCCAAACGTTGTGGGCTTGGCAGGGTCGCCGCTACTCAAGCCCTTCCAGAAGGTGTTAGAGGTTGGTCACGTTCGTTTTGGGGGCGAGCAGGGCGGATCCGCCTACGCGGAGCAGGGATTTCGTATTTTGCAGGGCTTTTTGGGAGGGCAGTTCGACGAAGAGGAGACTATCAAGCGTCAAGCGCGGTATCTCGCGAAAGGGGTAGAGGACGAACTAAAAATCAACGCCACGGTCTGGCGTTTCGATAAGAACTGGGAGATACTACCCAATGCGATAGTCAGCCACGCACCGCCCACCCCTGCGAAAAAGCCCTGGGGACTACTCATTGCGGCTCTTGGGACGCTGTTCTGCCTTATTGGGGGCGTTCTGCTTATCCCTAAGGCGCGGCGGGCATTATGGAGGCATAGAGTTCCCTATCTGTTCCTTACGCCAAGTTTCGCCCTGTTGATTCTGTTCAGCTACTACCCCATCGCCTCCGCCATCGGGCACTCGTTTACCGAATGGAAGGGGAGCGGAGAGGCTACCTTTGTCGGGCTTGCGAACTTTAAGGAGTTATTCAGAGACGACATTCTGCGCGAGTCGATAGGCAATATGGTAAAGATGTTGGTGGCGGGAATTGTTATTTCGTTAACCGTGCCGCTTGCCGTTGCAGAACTCATCTTCGCCCTCCGAAGCTCCCGCGCTCAGTACCTCTATCGCGTTCTATTCGTCGTGCCGATGGTCGTTCCGGGGGTGGTAATACTGCTTATCTGGGGCTTCATCTACGACAATAATCTGGGGTTACTCAATCAAGCACTCGACCTGCTCGGGATCGGCGGTCTAAAACACGCATGGTTGGGAGAGCCGGGATTAGTTCTCTACTCCTTGGTGTTTATCGGCTTCCCTTGGGTGGGAGGGTTCGGGCTACTGATATACTATGCGGGGCTACAGAATATCCCGCACGACATTTTCGATTCGTCTAAGATAGACGGGGTGACAGGCTTTGCGCGGTTCCGGTTTATAGACCTGCCGCTCTTAATGGGGCAGATAAAACTGCTGGTCGTGCTGGGCGTTATCGGCGGGTTGCAGGGTTTCCAGACACAGTTGCTACTCTCAAATGGGGGACCTGGGTACGCCACCATGGTTCCCGGAATGCATATGTATCAGAATGCGATGACTTTCGACCGGATGGGGTACGCCTGTGCCATTGGCGTGGCACTCTTTCTCGTTATCTTACTGTTGACCTATATCAACATGAAATATCTGCGCTCTAGCACGGAGTATCAGCCCTAATGACCACCTCTCAAACCGCCATTTCCGCCGATACGCGCCGTTCGCGCTACGCGAAGCGACTTAGGGAGGTCGCACTTCACCTACCGCTCTTCCTGCTTGTCGCGCTGACGTTCTACCCCTTCGTTTTTCTGGTGCAGACTTCTCTAAAAGACAACCCGCAGTTCTTCCACGACTTCTGGGGGCTACACGCGCCCCTGCACTGGAGCAACTACACGGAGGCGTGGGAGGCGATACGCCACTATATCGGTAATACGGTTATGGTGACAGTAGCGACGGTGACGGGAACGCTTATCGTCGCCTCGTTCTCGGCGTATACGTTCGCAAGACACCGCTTTCCGGGGCGCGAGTTCCTCTTCTACGCTATCCTCTCTTTGATGATGATTCCGGGAGTTCTTACGCTCATTTCGTCGTTTATGTGGATGAAGCGGTTTCCGTTCGCGGGGGGGAATGACCTCTTTGGGGAGGGGGGAAATGGACTGCTAGATTCGCACCTCGCGCTGATAATGCCGGGCATTGCCGGAGGGCAGGTCTTCGCTATCTTCATACTACGGAGTTTTATCGCCTCTTTGCCAGAGGAGCTTTTTGAGGCGGCGCGTATGGACGGCGCGAACGAGTGGCTACTGTTTAGCCGAATCGCCATGCCGCTCTGCAAGCCGATACTCGGAACCGTCGCGATAATGGGGGCGTTGAGTACATGGAACGACTACGTATGGCCCTATATCGTTCTGCCCGACGACTCCAAAAAAACGTTGAGCGTCGGGCTTGCCTTCTTTAGAGGGGCTTACGCAACAACTTACGGACCCCTCATGGCGGGATATGTCCTCGCCTCCCTCCCGCTCCTGATTCTCTTCCTGCTGATGATGCGTACCTTCATTGCGGGGCTTACTTCAGGGGCACTGAAAGGATAACGTGGTTTCTTCTCCCATATCACTTTTCGCCCACTCCGAATCTTTGTTGCCCATTCTATGCAGGCACGCTATTTCTAAATACGGAGATTAGGCTTACTTTCAACTGCCCTGTAAACTTTTGTCGTAACTACTCACCCTCTCCCTGTGGAAAAATGGGCTTACCGAGTATAAGTTGTTGTAAAGCAGGCAGGAGCGAGTAGCCCTGCTTCCGCAAGGTGGAGATGTAACTTCGTATCCGGCAGAAGGCAGTCGCCCCCGCGCT
>JAPLCR010000687.1 GCA_026392135.1 Armatimonadota bacterium | reverse complement strand
TATAGCCGTCCACCTCAGCCGTCACGTACTCGTCATAGCCAATCTCCTTCAGAGCGATGCGGACGCTCTCCCAAGGAACATGACCCTGCAAAATGTTGGCGAATCCAGAGCCGTTTCCTATATTCGTCTTGAAGTCCTTCACGTGTACCTTTTTAATACGGCTACCCAGTATCCGAATCCACTGATCAGGATACCCATATAACAGAACGTTGCCCACGTCAAAATAGGCTCCCACATACGGGCTATCTATCTCATCCAAGAAGCGTGCAAACTCAAGTGGGCTGAGCAAAAACTTGTTCCAGACGTTCTCTACCCCTATCGCCACATTGCGAGATTCCGCCTCAGCAGCCACCTCTTTGAGTGCCTCCTGAGCGCGGGTATAGGCATCATCATAACTTATCTCCGCGTTCACAATACCCGGAACCACGAGTATTGTATCTACGCCCAGCCACTGTGCCTTTTCCAACTGTGAGACGATATTACGCTTGCCCTGCTCCCGCACAGCACTATCGGGAGACGTAAGAGGATACCGCCAACCTAAGCCTGTAGAGAGGCTGCTAATCTCCAGTCCAATACTCGTTGCAAGGCTGAGAAGGGCTTTTGTCTCCGCCTCTGTACTGTTCGGGGTAAGGTAGTCATCCTCCGCGATATTGATTTCAATACTGTCAAACCCAGAGTCCTTCGCTAACCGAAAACAACGCTCAATAGTCCAATCACTGGGGAAAGTCCAGCGGTTAATGCCAATCTTCATAGTAGAATTTCGCTCCTTTGATGAGGTTGCACTAAAATTGACTTTTGGGAAGCGATATTCCTTCGTTTTATAGAGATAAGTGTCCCCATTTCCAAAAGAGAGTACACTAGCCTCGCTAGTCGCCTTGCGGTGAGCCACCTACTGACAGGTTTGAGGGAGGGATGCCCAAAGGGTAGGCTGAGGGTAGTCAAATCGCATAGCCATCACTGAAAGGCTACCGGGTAGAGTGCGAAATCGAGTGTGGATTCCTGATGAGGCAGGAGTCCGCAAAACAAAAACAGAATACGAAGCCATGGTTCAACGCACACTTACAACATTTCTAATACTCTTAGGGCTTACAGTCTTTGGGCTGCCCCCCATCAATGCAGAGACACTGCCCAACGGATTTAAATACCGTATTCAACGTCGCCCTGAAAGCCAATTGGTCGCAGTAGACGTGTGGGTACGGGCGGGTGCATCCTCAGAACGCAGAGACGAAAAGGGATGTGCCCACTTCCTTGAACACACTCTGTTCAAAGGAACAACGCACAGAAAGTCCGGAGAGACCGACTTCGCCATTGAACAGCTAGGCGGAATATGGCAAGCCGCAACAGGTCCCGATTACGTTCACCTCTATACAACTATTGTGCCCGCGGCACTCGATACCGCTCTCGAAATCCTCGATGATGTTCTGCGAAACGCGCTCCTCCCCACTGAAGAGGTCGAAAAGGAGCGGCGCGTCATCCTCGACGAACTCGGCAAATACGAATCTGAACTCTCAAATCGCCTTTTGGCACACCTCTACAGAGAGGCTCTACCAAATCATCCATACCAAGACCCGCCCGGAGGAACAACGGATACCATACAGAGCCTTAGGCGTGCACAATTAGCCGCGTTCTATAAAAGGAACTACACCCCAGAACGTTGCACTATCGTGCTTGTAGGCAACGTTATAGAGGCAAATGCCGCGAATACAATAGAAAAGGTCTTTAAGAGCTGGAAAGCCGAAAGCACACAAGACGAACCAGTTGTGCCTGTACCAGAACGCGTTTCCGCTCTGTTTGTCGAGGCAGAGGCTCCTCTAAGCGATGGTGCGATAGCAATAGGCTGGAGTGCACCTCCCGCCAAAAACGCAAAGATGGCAGTATGTGGACGCGTAGTTGCAGAGATAATAGGCAGCAGCGTAGCAGGAAGATTAGCACTTCCCGAACTTGCAGGTACCAACGCGAACACACAGTACACTCCGCGTTATCAACCAAGCCTACTCCACATTTCGGCGAGGCTTCCCGCCACTGCACCTCCTTCTCCAGAGCAGGTAACACAGCTCGAAATGGCAATACTACGTGTTGTGACGAGCCTGACGAAACAGCCCGTCACAACGCCCGAACTTCAGCTAGCAAAACGCCAGATTGCTATTCGCTTGCGCCTCGACTCGGAGACCTGTCTAGGGCTAGCACGGCTGATAGGGTATGCCGCTACAGTAGAGGGGGATAACCCAGAGCAGTTCAAAAAAAATCTCGCACTACTCAATACAAAAGACATCAACGAGTATGTACAGCAGTACCTGCGCCCACACCAGAGAGTAGTTGTGCGTTACCTACCCAAAACTGTACCGAACGTGGAGAGCAAGCCATGAGAATAGTTCACGCCCTGTTGCGATTTGCAAATCAGCAAACCTATGCAACACCTCTAATTGTCCTTTGCCTTCTCCTTACCCTAGCACCTTGCAGTGCCGAAACCGAGTCGAAAGCACTCTCAAATGGTATTCGTATACTGCTGACCCCAACGCCCTCCGCCGACTTCATAGGAGTTGCCGTTTTTGTAAAATGGCACAGACCTAACGACAGCAAAACCGCTTGCCTTCAAGAGTTGGCAGGGCGTGCTCTCTTCTTCGGCAGTCTCAACCGCTCCTTCGATTCTGTCAGCCTCTCTGTCAAGCGCGTGGGGGGTAGCCTTGATATACAGGTCACACCGCAGTTTTTGGTCATCACCTGCCTCACGGTTCCAGAGCAGATTTCCGAAACCGCCTACCTCATAGGCGAGGCACTCCGAAACGCAGAGTACTCGGAAGACGCACTCACACGTGCCCGCACACAGATTACACGCGAAGCGAAGGAGCGGAAAGCAAACCCCTATGAGAGTCTGCGTTACGAACTCACACGATTGGCGAACCAAACCCCCGAATGGAACCCCCAAGAGATAGAGCGCATTACACCACAGCAAGTCAAGAACTACTTCCTCAAGCAGTTCACAATAGAAAACATCGTGCTGTCTGTAACCGGGCACTTTGAACCCACCAAAGCCTATCGCACTTTCGATAACAACCTCTTTGAAATCCGACGCGGCTCTCCGCCTACTAAAAGGGAAGAGCCACCCATGGAGCCAACCAAACTGCCGCAAACTCTTCCAACGGTCACTGTTTTAAGTAGAAACAGCATCGCCTATGCTCTTCTCTCCATGCCAGCACCCAGTGTTACAAGCACAGAATACCCTGACTTCCTCACCCTTCAAGCTCTCCTAGGGTTAGGGTATCAGTCTCGCCTACTACGTCACTTTCGCGAAGAGCAGGGGCTAGGCTATGAGACTGGAGTGACCTTCTTTCCGCACTACGGCGAACACCTGATAGCGCAGGTACAGTGGGACACAAACTCCCACACAAAGGGCAAGCAGCCCACTCCAGAGCAGGTTTGCACTCAAATACAAGAAGAAATAAACAGAATCATCACACAACCCATCCCCGATAGCGAGCTAAACCGCGCCAAACAGATTGCGCTAGGTAGACTTGCCCTTGCCCATGAGCGCGTACTCGACAAAGCAGTTCTGTTAGGGTGGTATGAGGTAATGAGCATTGCCAACCCTCTGGACAAGGAGCTTCCAGACCGAATCCTCCACGTAACAAAAGAGGGTGTCGCCAGTGTCGCGAAAACCTATTTAGGAAAAGCAACACTCGGAATTGTGCAGCCGAAACCTCCATCCCCACAGTAGCAACTTCGTTTCGCAATAGCCCTTTGCTAAACCTCGACAAAAGTCACTTGGAGTCCGCCTTTGGGGATGAAGGCTTCGCAAGCCGCCATATCTCACACCGCTCTTCTACAAGTCCGACAGAAAGTCGAATATCTTGTCATTCACGCCCGGGAGCCCTTCATGTCCAAAATCTGGATATATCAGAAGGCTCTTTTTAGAGTGGATACGATTGTACGCCGAAAACTGCGTAGAAGGAGGGCATATCGTATCCATCAAACCCACCGGCATAAGCACCTCCGCACGAATGCGGTGCGCCAAATGCTGATTGTCAATATAGCCTAGACGAGTCCAAATCTCCTCTTCGCGCTCGTGGAGTGGGTCGAACTGTCGGAAGAAAGTCTTCAACTCCTCATAAGCTCCCGACGCTAAATCCATCTCCCATACCCGCTTATAGTCGCAAAGGAAGGGGAAGACCGGAGCCGCCTTTTTGATGCGAGGCTCCAGAGCCGCACACGCCAAAGTCAACGCGCCGCCCTGAGAACCACCTGTCGCTCCAACACGCCCACCGTCTACCTCCGGTAGCGCCATCACTATTCGGGCAAGCTGAGCGGTATCCAGAAAAATCGAACGGAACAGCAACTTCTCAGGCGCATCGTCCAGCCCACGAATAATATGTCCCTTAAAAGTCGTGCCTCTTACCGTGCCGCTGTCCTCAGAGAGTCCCCCTTGACCACGATAATCCAATGCCGCAACAGAGTAACCCTGCGAAACGTAGCTCAGCTTCTCTGCCCAGTCACCGCTACTGCCCGTGTAGCCATGAAACATCACCACAGCGGGGTGAGGCTCTGGTGAACTCTTAGGGCGTAGGTACTTCGCATGGACTCGCGCTCCTCCCACACCTGTAAAGTAGAGGTGAAAACACTCAGCAAAACTCGACTTCAAAGAGTAGGGAACAAGCTCCACCTGCGGGTCTAACGCGTGCATCTCAGCAAGGGCAGAATCCCAGTACTCCTCCATATCGTGCGGGCGGGGGTTGCGCCCTCGATACTCATAGAGCTGATCAAGCGGCATATCAACGAGCGGCATAACAGTATCTCCTTCAGAAAACGGGATGGCGTGATACAAGCATCACAGACGGAAAGTTCGGCGCGAAGGTTGGCGTGTCCTTCTTTTTCCATAACCATCAGGTAAGATAGGTGGGGAGTACGTAGGGGTGCCTCAAGCACGAATCCTCACCTGTGTGTTGTTTTCTATGCACCGTATGCGCTACTCTCTGCTTTCGCCTCCATTACCCCAAGATGGCGTGGGCATATTTTCTGAGCGGGAGCGGCGAACTTATTTTGTATCACGCCGCACGTAAGAAATATCAGATGATGCAAGGTACTATTTTTGCCTCTTTGGGTACACACTCCTCCAAACGAGTGTGTTCGATTTGGTATACTGATATTGTAAACATGACAGCCTCCAGTTCCGGCTGGTCGCAATACTTTGGAGACTGTCATAAACCGCTTTTTGATAGTACACTAGCTGTCTGCCCCTGAATCCCAAAATGGGAATCGGGTAGATAGGGTACACAAGTTTTTTCTTAAAACGAGGTTCGTAATCATGATCGATTTGAAGGGAGTCGGTGTAACCTACTCCAACGGTTGGCGTGCGCTCTCCAATGTCCAACTCAAGATAGACAAGGGTGAGTTCGTTTTCGTCGTAGGGACTACGGGCGCGGGTAAGTCTACGCTCCTAAAGCTCCTCTCCAGAGAGGAGACCGCCACGGAAGGCACCGTTAAAGTAAGTGGGCAAGACCTCAGTAGCCTCCCACTACACGACCTCCCTGCCTACCGTCGCAAGATTGGCATCGTGTTCCAGGACTTCGGGCTACTCCCCAACAAAACCGTCTACGAAAATGTAGCGTTTGCCCTACAGGTCACAGGTGCATCCCGCCAAACTATTCGCCGCCAAGTTCCTTACGTCCTTGACCTCGTTGCTATGTCGCACCGCCCTGATGCTTTCCCGAACCAGTTATCTGGGGGAGAACAGCAACGCGTTGCTATTGCCCGCGCACTTGTCAATGAGCCTTTTTTACTTCTTGCCGACGAACCTACAGGCAACCTCGACCCAGAAACCTCCCTTGGAATAATGCAACTCCTGAACCATATCAACCTGCGTGGCACAACTGTAATTATTGCAACACATGATCAAGCCGTAGTGGACTTCTTGCAAAGGCGCGTTATCGCGTTTGATCAGGGCGGCTTAGTGCGTGATGAGGTGGTGGGGAACTACCGCGCCACCGAAGCGCAGGAGGAGACCGCATGATATTCGGCAGCCTCACGTTCCTTATTGGTGAAGCTGGGCGCAATATTCGCCGCAACGGGCTGATGTCGCTTGCCGCTCTAGGTACAGTGACTATCGCGCTTACCGTCTTGGGTGGCACACTATGGACAACTTTCCGCATGAGTGAGTTTGCCCGTTCTCAGCCTGAGAAGTTCAATCGCATTGATGTCTTCTTACCGCCCAAAGCAGAACGCAGTAAAGCACAAGATTTACTCGAAGAACTACACAAAAAGCCCGAAGTTAAAGAGGTGACTTTGGTAACACGTGAAGAAGCGTGGAAGATGATGGAAGAGAACCAGCCAGTCCTTACCAGTGCCCTCGACGAAAACCCGCTCATGGACAAGTTGGAAGTAGAGCTGAAAGAGGCTTCGCAGGTAAGCCAATTCGCCCAAAGCCTCCGTGATAAGGACGAATACCCAAACATAGATAAAGTGCTTGATGCAGGAGAAGAGGTGAGAAACCTTATCAACCTTTCACGCGTCATTCGCGTTATCGGCGGGGGGCTTGCGGTAGGGCTGTTCATCGCCACGCTCTTTATCATTCATAACACCATCCGGCTGACAGTCTTCGCGCGTAAAAAAGAGATACTCATTATGCAAATGGTCGGTGCCACCCCCTGGTTTATTCGCCTCCCCCTACTTCTTGAAGGGCTGTTTCATGGACTGATGGGAGGAGTCATCGCAGGCGGCTTAATGCTGTTTGCAGGGCACCTTGTCTCACAATTTGTAACATCCGTACACTCTCCACTTTCAGGTGAGGTACCCTCGCCTTTCTTGGAATACTCGGAAGCCATCATGCCATTCGCCGTTTCCTGAGACAACTATGAGAACAAGTAAAATACTCTTAACACTTACGTTTACGCTTTTTTGCCCCTCCCCCTTGACGGCAAAGCCACCTAAAACGGTCTCCGCAGCAGAGGCAAAAACCGCACAGGAGAAGTTGGGGCAGATTGGAAATAAGTTGAAGGGCGTGAAAAAGAAGATGAACGCCGTCCAACACAAAATCAAAGTCGTCCAAGTAAAAGAGCGGCAGTACTCTGAAAATATCCACGACCTAGAGGCACGCCTCAACAAAACAAAAGCACGCCTCAACAAGATTACAGTCCAAATGCGGAAATTGGGCGCGGAACACGATGCTGTGATAACACGCCTAAGCGACACACAGATACGGCTCACACAGAGAAAAAGCCTACTTGCCCGCCGACTGCGCGACAACTACGCCCGTAGCCAGACCACCTATACGCAGGTATTGATTCAGTCACGCTCTCTCACTGACCTGCTTTCACGAAGTCAGTACGTGCGCCAACTTGTGTTAAGCGATACGGAACTCATTGAGGGCGTGAAGCAAGATGTCGCACAAATCAAAGCGGATAAGCAGGCACTGGAAGAGCAACAGCACCGGGCAAAAACCCTCGCCGACGAGTTTGAGCAGCAGAAACAGGAGTACGCAGAGGAGCGTCAGGAGCAGAGGGTTCTTCTTGTAGGAGCGCAGGAGCTTCACCAAGAGGCACAAGACGAGCTAGACGAACTAGAAGAGGCAGCGGCGGATATGACAGACCGCGTACGCCAACTCTCCTCTGTTCTGCACCGAAGGCGCGAAATTGAACGACAAGCAATGCTCGCCGCTAAACAGCGGCAAAAGTCTGGAGATACCACTCCTCTTCCAAAATCCGAACTCCCAGAGTGGCGTGGATCGTTCCGAATGCCCGTCAATGGTCGAATTGTGTCGGGCTTTGGTTCACGTTTCCACCCTATTCTTCACCGCCGTAAAATGCACACTGGTGTTGACATAGCTGCCTCGTCGGGAACTCCCATTCATGCCGCTGGCTCTGGTGTAGTGATTCTCTCCGCCTACTACCGTGGCTACGGAAATGCGGTCATCATAGATCATGGCAACAATGTCACTACACTCTATGGTCACTGCTCCGCGCTCCTCGTCTCTGAAGGGCAGAGCGTAAAAGTCGGGCAGGTGATTGCACGGGTTGGCTCGACAGGCATGGCGACAGGTCCCCACCTGCACTGGGAGGTCAGGCGGCATGGCACGCCCGTCTCACCGCTGTAAGGTTATCCCAACCTGCCCGTAGCTCGCCACTACACGCCTAAATCCATCAACAGCACCATACCTGTTTTGCTCGTCAAAGGGTGAACGCTTCACGAGAGATACCACATTTCAAATCATCCCTTTAATCAGCCAAGTTGTTGGCGTTCGCTCCGATATCTAACAGCCGTCCACACAACGGCTGAAGATATCCAGCATCACAACGGAGGTGCTACTGCCCTGTTTGGCACAGAGTATGGACTCTATGATGCTATTCTCCCTCATTTTTTGGGTACCCTCTTCAGTAGCTCAAATGGATAACAGACTTTCCCCCCTCTAATCACCAGTTGAATGGCGCGAGTATTCCTGATATCTTCTAAAGGGTTGGCGGTAAGTAGCACCATGTCTGCCAGTTTACCCACCGCGATTGAACCGAGGCGACTCCCTTCTCTCAACACGGTAGCATTGCGTAATGTTACTGCTTGTAAAACGGCGGAGGGAGGTATACCAGCCCCAACAAGCAAGGCTAACTCTTGGTCAATACCTTCGCCAAAAAATCGGGGTTTCGTAACAAAAAGTAGGGCTTATGGAGTACCGTTAAAGTGACAAAACTACAACGGAGGAACTCCTCAGCCCATGCCCGATATTCTACCCCTTTTACTGAGTTTGCAAACGGT
>JAPLCR010000561.1 GCA_026392135.1 Armatimonadota bacterium | reverse complement strand
AGACATAGTTACCACTACCATGGATGCGTTTACCCGGAGGGAGTTTTAATAGCTCATGGGGGTCCATAAATGCGCCAGGGATGCCGGCAGGCAGGTAGGTGTGGGTGCGCGTTCCATCAAGTGCGTGCTCCTCTCCTGGTCCAAAGTTCATCCAGCCAATACGGTCTTTAGAGAGAAACTTCGGGTCAACCGGCACGGAGTTGCTACGATACCACCATATAGGAGTACCATAGTTGTCGGTGACAAGAACCCAAGGTTTGTTAGCAAACAGATTCGGAGCAACGACATAGTATTCCGATTGTGGTGTGCCGGGTCGTTGTGTCGTCCAAAGGGGGAAATCCTTAGGTGTTCGCCGGATGTAGTACGTTTTCACCTCCACTACTTTGCTTCGCCCGCCCCCCCGTGACTGTACAGTAATCTTAAAGCTCTGCCCTGCCGTAACGCTCGTAATCTTTGCGGTAAACTTCTTTCCAGCAAATGGCTTTCCATCTACCGATACCGTGGTACCGTTCGGTGCATCTACATTGACGGTTACAGTGTCGTCTGAACCAGTACGGACGATGTAATCGCTGATGTCGCTACTGAACGCTGGAACGAGTTCTGGTGACATCGTGATATTGAGTTTCGTGCCCGTCTGCGCGATGGCGACAGAACTCAATAGGGTAAGAAGACCCACTAACAGTAGCTTGGTTAATAGGAGTTGCGAATAGTCGCTTTTTCGTTTCAACATCTTGTTTCCTTTACTTAGCAAAAGTCGTGAGACCGTTACAATAGATACAACGCTAGAGTCACATACGGCGATAGCCGGCGTAAGGCGGGCACAAAAGTTTTTACGAATTATCGCCGTTCCTACTTTTGATGAGCCTATGATATTGCCGCCATACTCTTTTCAATAGAAGGTGGCAACCTCTAAGTGGCATTCAAAAACACAATTCGCTATTCTTCCGTGATTCTCCTCCTGCTCTCCACCCACTACCCATAAAAAAAGCCTACCCCATCCTCCCCGAATGGGAAGGATGGGGTAGAGTGAATTTTACCACTCACTGCGTTGGAGAGGACTGTGTGTGAGAAGATTAGGGTCGGTTCCCACACGCTTGCAGAGATGCCTGTATATGCCCCCGAGTCTCGGCGGCGATAACGCAACACTGCTCTACGGTGTACTCTTTCGCACCGATAACCTCAAGGTTCACAGGACCAGTATAGCCATGCTCGTGTAGTACGCGGATGTAGCCCACAAGGTCGATGTCGCCGCGCCCGTTGGCTTGCATTTCGGGCTTGCCAGGGTTCTGCTGTCGCCCTTTGCAGTCGCGGATATGAACGTGCTTTACCCGCGAAATAACGGCGGCAATCGCCTCAACAGGATTCTCTCCCGCCCGCCAGATATGCGATGGATCCATGTCGATTCCGAATGCGGGGGAGGTTATCGCAGCTATAGCGCGGAGCGTTGTCGGTGTATTGTAGATACTTGCGCCAACGTGCGCCTTCACACATAGGGTAACGCCATACCTCTCCGCTCTGTCCGCCAACGCGCCCAGCGAATCGATAGACTGCTGTAGCGTCTCCTCATCGCCAGATTTTCCGCCTGGTCCACAGTTTATAATGGGAACCCCTATTTCAACTGCCGCCTGCATGGCGAGTTCCATCCTCGCGGCATCTTGCGATGGATGCTCCATCGCGAGAAGCTCCAGACCATACTCCTGCGCGAGGCGCTTAATTTCTGGGGCTACCTCTTGCCATCTGTCGAGTGTGAGGTGTTCGCTCATGCCGTCAATGGCGGAGAGTTCTATTCCGTCATAGCCCGACATTGCGATGTATTTGAAGGCGGTCTCCATATTGTGACCGCCGAAAAGCACTGAGTTCGCTCCGATTTTCATGCTCTATCCTTTTTCTATTCGCGGGATTTGGCTTGTAGGCTTGCCGCCTGCTTGGGATCGCCAATGTGGAGTGTGTCATACGCCTGTTGCGAGGTCTTGAAGGGCCCCACGCCCTCGGAACCGTGCCAGTCGCCCTGATTGTGAATAGGGTTGGGTAGTCCCGTCTCCTCCTCACGTCGAGCGATGTAGTCGTTCATGCGTTTCGTTAGCGCGGCGACGACATCCGGCTCCTGCGCCGCTAGGTTGTTGTTTTCATCGGGGTCAGCCACAAGGTCGTACAGCTCTATCTCTGGCTTAAAGTGGAAGTCAGGCTCTAGCGCAATGATAAGTTTCCATGCGGGAGTGCGCCAACCGTGCTTCCGCATCCACGTACATTCAGTGATGTAGATTCCGGTCTCATGCGACGCAACTTCGCCCAACGCCATCGGCACAAGGCTATGCCCATCGAAGTTAATACCTGCGTCTATCTCTGCAAGGTCGAGAAGTGTGGGAACGAGGTCTTTATGTTGGGTATAGCCCTTCAATCGAGCACCCGCAGGGATGCGCTTTGCGTAGCTCACGATGAGCGGCACATGAATCGTGGGTTCGTATAGCCCATGATGGTCGAAGTAGCAGTCGTGGTCGAAGAGGGTCTCACCATGGTCGCCATTCAGCGCGATAATCGTATTTTCGCGTAGCCCGTGCGTGTCTATCGCGGTAAGAATGGTCTGAATCGCGGAGTCCATGTAGGCGACAGCCCCATCGTACTGCGCTACAACGTACTCCGTGTCTGAGATACCGGGAGGCATCCAGCTCGCGAAGAAGTCGCAGAATGGCTTGAATGCCATTACAGGGCTCGAAGGGGGCAGGGGGCAGATAGGGCGCATGAGGATCCATGTGACGGAGGAAGAGGAAGAAGGGCTTATCGTCCTCCACAAGTCGCTTTAGTTCAGGAATCGCCTTCTCATTCAGGTTCTCGGCTTTGGGGCTTCGCCCTTCGTTCCAAGTTCCCCACCCTGGATAGTCGAGGTAGGTATCGAAACCGCGAGAGCCCGGATTCCCTGTAAATCCGATACAAGAGGTGTTATAGCCCTCCTTACGCAGTATCTCGGCGAGAGTCGTCACTTCGGGGCGTAGCCCGCCTCTATGGCGTAACGCCACGACCTGCGTACTAAAAACATCCATCCCCGTAAGCATAGAAGAGTAGGCACTTGTAGTAGGAATGTGTGCGCTCACGACATTCTCAAACAACGCGCCAGACTGCGCCAGTTGGTCGATGTGCGGGGTGGTTAGGCGGGGGTATCCGTAGCAACTCATGTGGTCGGCGCGGAGCGAATCCACGCCAAATAAAACGATATTGGGTTTGCGTCCAGATGACATTATCGGGGTTCCTCAAAAGTGAAATTTAGAATTTATGGCGGCTACACTACCGACATAAGCGAAGTTAGAGAGTATTTCGACAACCTCTCGCCTTTCCCCTGCCCTGCCCAACAAAAACTAAGAGGAGAATTGTAGCGAAATAGCGAACGAAGGGGGGAATACCAACTCACAAGGAGAAGCGAAACTATGTTTGTGCTCATTATGGGGATTGCGTTGGCTCTCTCAGGCGGTGTAAAGACGGCTCCGCAGGAGAAGCCTATCGCGCCTCTCAACGCTCTTACCCCAAAGCAGATAGAATCTGGCTGGATACAACTTTTCGACGGAACAACCACTTTCGGTTGGAAGGCGCGTGGCAGTGCGGACTGGAAACTGACCGACGACTCGGTACAGGGAACCGCCCCCGAAACAGGAATGGGGATGCTCTGCACGACCTCCGCCTTCGCGGACTATGAACTCCATGCCGAAGCGTGGATTGAGGAAAACGCAAACAGCGGTATCTTCTTACGCGCCCCGCTTGAAGGCGATGTCACCGCCGATAATGCCTATGAGGTCAATATCTACGACTGGCATAAAAAGTGGCCCACAGGCAGCATCAACAACGTTCAACGCACAAAGCGCAAGGTCAAGTCTGTGTTACGCTGGACTTCCTTCGACATTACGGCAGAGGGCGACCACCTTGTAGTACTGGTGGACGGTAAGAAGACGGTGGACGCGCACGACAGTAAGCATAGCGGCGGCGTG
>JAPLCR010000117.1 GCA_026392135.1 Armatimonadota bacterium | reverse complement strand
GCGGCGCATGGCGGACAGATTCTTGTTTCCGAAGAGACCTGTCAGGCATTGGCAGGAAGAGCCGACTCTAAAATTGAGTTCACCGATTTAGGTGAGATGCGCCTGAAAGACCAAGGAATGCCTCACCGCCTCTATCAGGTGTTCCACCCCAATATGAAGCATCGCGACTTTCCTCCTCCACTCACTCTGGAAACACCCCTCAATAACCTGCCTGTTCAGCGCACTAGCTTTGTGGGACGCGCTAAAGAGTTGGAGCATATTGCTTCGTTTCTCGCGATGGGAGAGAAGCCTGTGTTGAGTATTACAGGACCTGGAGGCGTAGGAAAAACGCGTCTTAGCCTACAGGCGGCGGCGTATAAGGCAGAGTGGTTCCCAGAAGGGGTTTGGTATGTGAAACTCAAGGGGGCAAAGGATATTGAGAGCGCGGCGGTAGAGATTGCCTCCGCACTCGGTATTTCGCTTCCTGCGAACTGCTCACCGCTCACCGAAGTACGCGACTGGCTTGCAGACAGGCGTTGCCTCCTCATCTTGGACGATGCGAATGCCGTACCGCAGGTCTCACGCCTGATACGCGAGCTTCTCTCTGGCGCAGAACACCTACGCTGTATCGCAACCTCTAGCGAATCTTTGGAGATAGAAGAAGCGCGTGAGCTTCCGTTGGCGGGGCTATCCACTACCGAGCATACACCCTCCATTCGCGCCCTCAAAGCCCATCCTGTAGCCCCTGCCCTTGCCCCTCCCTTGCCTCCTACCTTCGCCTCCTCGTTTGATATACCGCTAGAGAATTCGGATGCAGGGAGACTCTATCTTGAGCGATTTTCTGAGCGAATGAACCGTCGGCTAGGGGAGCCGCAACTCCTAGCAGCGGAGACACTTCTGAAGACAATGGAAGGTATCCCTTCTCGAATTGAGCAGGCAGTACAGACACTGAACCCATCTGGCTCCTTCCAACCACAGACCTCTACTGGCGAGGCTACCAAGACTGCACCCGCTTCGTCAGGAGGAGAACGGTTTCGCAAGATGCTACGCAAAGGGGCGCAAAAGGTCGTGCAAGCAGTGGAGGATGCAGCTTATGGCGATGCACCTCACCCTAAGTAGAGTACTCAGGCTACTCGTTCTAGCGTATCAAAGGAATAGGAAGCTCCCTGCCATGCAAACATCCCACTCTCTTTTGCTAACTTTGTTCGCCGCCCTCACCCTCTCTCCCCTGCAAGCACAGAAAGAGCCGAACCTAGCCCATATTACCCACGCCATTCAACCCGAAAACATTGAGCGGACAATTCGGAGGCTGGTAGGCTTTGGGACGCGAAACACCCTCTCCTCACAAACTGACCCGCAACGCGGAATTGGCGCGGCGCGAGACTGGCTATACGGCGAGTTCATGAAACTGCGAGAGGGTTCCGGCAAGCGTCTAATCGTGGAGAAGCAAACCTTTATTCAGCCCGTCGCGCCCCGCGTACCGCAACCTACTCCGCTTACCAACATTGTCGCGACGCTTCCCGGAGACCTCCCCGCCGACCAACAACGCTTCATCATCCTTAGCGGACACTACGATTCGATGTGCAATAGCCCTACGGATGCAGTGCGCGATGCACCCGGAGCCAACGACGACGCTTCTGGAACCGCGGCGGTTCTTGAAGCCGCTCGCGCTCTTGCGCCCTACCATTTCAAGGCGACAATTGTATTCCTGTGTGTCGCAGGGGAGGAGCAGGGACTACTCGGCTCGACCTACTTCGCGGAGCAGGCGAAGCAACAGAAGTGGCGCATAGAGGCGATGTTCACGAACGACATTATAGGCGGAACGCGAGGCGGTAATGGGATAGAGGACAGGCGCACCGTGCGTGTCTTCTCAGAGGGTATTGCCTCGAATGAGACGGAGGCAGAGGCGAAAACTCGACGCTCGGTGGGAGGTGAGGAGGACTCTCCCTCTCGTCAGATAGCCCGCTATATTCGAGAGGTGACGGCGAAGTACGTGCAGGAGATGAGAGTCACGCTCATTGCGCGGCGAGACCGTTACCTGCGCGGCGGCGACCACATCCCCTTCAACGAGAGGGGTTACGCTGCCGTTCGCTTCACAGAGCCAAATGAGGACTACCGCCACCAGCACCAGAACGTTCGCACGGAAAACGACATCATTTACGGAGACCTACCAGAGTTCGTAGATTTTCCTTATGTCGCGAAGGTAGCGCGTGTCAACGCAGTAGCCGCCGCGCTCATGGCTTCCGCCCCCGCGATTCCACAGGGCGTTGGGCTACTTACGCGTCGACTTAGGGACTCTCTCTAGTTAAAATCGTAACTACTCACCCTCTCCCTGTGGAAAAATGGGCTTACCGAGTATAAGTTGTTGTAAAGCAGGCAGGAGCGAGTAGCCCTGCTTCCGCAAGGTGGAGATGTAACTTCGTATCCGGCAGAAGGCAGTCGCCCCCGCGCT
>JAPLCR010000551.1:10659-13569 GCA_026392135.1 Armatimonadota bacterium | reverse complement strand
TATCCCAAAATACTCCTGAGATTCGATTTTCGGTATTCCAATAATTTGTATATAAGGAAATGTTAAACCCACTCTTGAGGAAACCACCCCGATGTTCGATAAGATTTTTGGAGGCGATACGTATATAGCGCAGACACGAGCCCTTGATGCCTCCACCTTGCGCCATCAAGTTATCTCGCACAACCTCGCCAACACGAACACTCCGAACTACAAACGACAAGAGGTTCTCTTTGAATCTCAACTCTCTCGCGCTCTTAGCCAGCGTGATAGCGGGGGCGTTATGGGCGCATCTGCCGTTTCTAAGATACAACCGCAGGTCGTCACCGTCGGCGGAACGAGTACTCGAACGGATGGCAACAACGTCAACCTCGAATCGGAATCGGTTGCTCTTGCTGAAAACACGCTTCGCTATGAGGTGCTTTCGCAGTCGGTGGGAGGCTTTTTCTCTGCACTCAAGTCGGTTATTAGCGGCGGACGATAGCGTTTCCGCTTCTTAGGAGGTCACTTATGCCACTTTCAGAATCTCTCCATATCAGTGCATCAGGTTTGACGGCAGAGCGGTTACGCCTCGATGTTATCAGTAACAATATCGCTAATGCCAGCACGACCCGTACCGCAAGCGGGCAGCCCTACCGACGGCAAGAGGTGGTTTTTGCTGCGCGTGAGAGTGCGCCGTTCGCCTCTATGTTGGCGAATGCCCGCTGTGGAAGTAAGACCTGCGCGTCAGGTACGGGAGTGAATGTCGTTGCCGTACAGCCTGATATGCAGCACGACTTCAAAAATATCTACGAACCCGGACACCCCGATGCAGATGCGCGTGGGTACGTGCGGATGCCGAACGTAGAGCCGATAACCGAAATGGTAGATATGATTTCTGCAACGCGCTCTTACGAAGCAGGCGTGACTGCTATCAACTCTGCGAAGCAGATGGAGCAGAAGGCACTGGAGATAGGTCGCTCTTAATCTCAGTTAAGGAGTGCGTTATTATGCGAATTGACCCTACTGCTCTCTCATTGCAGTCGCTTGGTGGAATGCAAAATAGTGTGTTACCCTCTGCCGGCACGCAATCGGCGGGGCAGGGCGCGAAGAGCTTTGGGCAGGTGTTATCCGATTCACTCTCCGAGGTCAATAAAGCGCAACAGCACGCCGGAGATATGAATACGCGCTTCGCGGCTGGCGAAAAACTGGACGTACACGATGTTATGATAGCCTCTCAGGAGGCAGGGGTCATGCTCAGCCTAGCGGTGCAGGTGCGGAACAAGGTTGTAGACGGGTTTCAAGAGATTATGCGAACGAGTATGTAGCGTGAAACTGCGCCGTAGAGCGTGGATGACTTAGGGACATGGAAGGTCAAATTGCAATGTTGAATCAACTGCGTGATAAGTGGATTAACCTCGGACGCAACAACCAGATAATACTTGTGGCGACGAGTGTCACCTCTCTCATAGCACTTGTCGGGTTTCTGTTTTGGGCAAACGCACCGGAGTATACCATCCTCTTTGATAACCTCTCTCCTAAAGATGCGAATGCAATCTCGGACAAGCTAAAAGAGCAGGGTGTAGCCTACAAACTCGGCTCTGGAGGCACGACACTCTCGGTACCAGTGCAGAAGCGCGACGAACTGCGCCTGAAACTCATTAGCGACGGACTACCTGCCGAAACGGCAAATGCACCCGCCGCAGATGAGAAATCCAGCTTTATGAACCCCCCAGAAAAAGAGCGCTCTATTGCTCTGAAATCAACTGAGCGCGATATCTCCAAAAGCATCAACACCCTCAAGCCCGTCGTCTCTAGCATCGTGCATATCGCAGCTGGCGACGACTCACCTTTTGCAAGCCANNNTGACGGTGATACCCGGCTATAGCCTCACACCTGAAAACGTACACGCCATTATGCGCCTGACACAGATGTCGTACACAGGGCTGAGAGAAGACAAAATTAGCGTGGTAGACTCGCAAGGGAACCAGCTCTACGATCCTACGAAAACAGGGATCGATATCAGCAGTGATCGCGCAAAGCAGGAGAAGACCCTCGGCGAATCGAAGCGGGTGGAGCTTCAGTCTACCGTAGATAAAGTGCTAGGTGCTGGTAAAGCTGTCGTGATGGTCAACCTTGAACTAAACGGCGATCAAGTTAAGACCACCACGCACGAAGTGACTCCCGGTGCAACTACGCAAAAAGTAACAAGCGAAGAGGTGCTACAAGGCAATCCCCCTCCTACCACGGCTCCCGGAACCAACGCCAACACTCCTGGCAATAATACGGGAACACCGGTTTATAATCAGGGTAATCAGAATGGGGCGGGGAACTACACCAACAAGCAGACCACCTCAACCAATCTGCCTTCGCACTCTGAAACAGAGACCATAAAAGCCCCCGGACGCATTGAAAAGCTGACGGTAAGTGCGTTGATAGACGATAAAATCCCAGCATCTCAGGTGGATGCGTTGCGACAGACGCTCCTTACCGCGATAGGTGGAAGCCCAAGCGATGTTAGTCGCATCGTCACTGTATCTCAAGTTTCGTTCGACCGCAGTGTAGAGCAGAACGCCGCGAAAGTAAGTAGCGAGGCGCTCCAATCAGAGCGAATGAAGAGTATGCTTGCTACCCTTGTTCCTCTGGTACTGATGGTACTGTGCCTCATACTGCTGGGACGCGCTTTGAATAAAGCCTCCAAGGTGCGTTATGGTTCGCAATTTGCTCTTGCTGGTGCAGGCGGTGCAACGCTCGCTTTGGAGCAGGGAGACGCTCGTTTGGAAGGCTCCACATCGCAAGGTAGGGGGGGGCAGGACTATGAAGAGGGAGAGGCTGTGGTCATGGAGATTAGCGGGCGACGCGGCTCTGGCTCTCAGCCGTCAGGGGAGATGGTCATTGATGACGGCATGGTTGAGGTTCCGATGGATATGCTTG
>JAPLCR010000551.1:0-10634 GCA_026392135.1 Armatimonadota bacterium | reverse complement strand
TATGCTTGCGAACATCGGAAGTAGCCAGGAAGAAGAGTATGAACTGTACCTTGAAAGCATTATGCATCTAGTAAAATCGAAGCCGGAGAATGTCTCGGCTCTGATACGCACATGGATATCTGAAGGCGCATAGGAAGGAAACCACGATGAGCCGTATGTCAGCCCCTCCCGTTTTGACGGCGCGTACTAAAGCCGCTATTCTTATGGTTGCGCTTGGTCCCGAAGCTATTTCGCGCGTCTACAAATTTATGTCAGATGAGGATATTGAGGCACTAACACTTGAAATTGCCCGATTGGGGCGCATCCCTCCAGATATGCGCCGTCAGGTTATTGGCGAGTTTTATGAGATGTGCATGGTGCGAGAAGTAATTGCAGAGGGCGGTGTTGGGCAGGCAAAGCTTGCTCTAGAGGCGACATTTGGTAAGGAGAAGGCAGGAGAGATACTCGAAAAAGTCCTTCAAGCCCTTCAAATCATGCCCTTCGACTTTCTGAAGAAGGCGGATATGACACAACTTATCACCTTTCTTCGAGATGAACATCCTCAAACGATAGCCCTTATTCTTGCACACCTCCAGCCCAATCAGGCGGCAATAGTGCTTTCAGGGCTACCGCAGGAGCTACGTGCCGAAGTTGCACACCGTATTGCCATTATGGATAGGACACCCCCGGAGGTGATACGAGAAGTGGAGCGTGTGCTGGAGCGTAAGATGGCAAATGCGATGACCTCTCAATCCTATACCGATGTGGGTGGAGTGAGGAGTCTTGTTGAGGTACTGAACTGGGTAGATAGAACGACAGAGCGTACTATCCTCGAATCGCTTACCGAATCTAGTCCCGACCTTGCAGACGAAGTTAAGAACCTTATGTTTGTATTTGAGGACATCAACACACTGGACGATCCATCGATTCAGAAGGTTATGCGCGAAGTGGAGTCCAAAGAGTTGGCTCTAGCGCTCAAGGGAGCTGGAGAAGGGGTGCAGAACCGTATCTTCAAGAATATGAGCGAACGTGCTGCCAACAACTTGAAAGAAGAGATGGAGTTTATGGGACCTGTTCGCCTCAAGAACGTCGAAGAGGCACAGCAGCGTATTGTTGGTATCGTGCGCCGACTAGAAGAGGCTGGCGAACTTGTTATCAGCCGTGGAAGCGGAGCGGGGGGAGACGAATTCGTTGTCTAACTCCACTTTTACTCCCCTTGCTCAGACGTGTAGCTCGGTCGTTTCTACACTCTCGACGAAGCCAAAACCCTGGTTTTCAGTTGTTGCAAAGCCTGCTGAAGAGGCACGCCGTGTATGGGAACCCGTGGAGAGTCAGGCTCAAAGGGTGTACCCTGTAGATTTTCGTAAAGTTGAAGAGATTTCTGCCGACGAGAGGCGCAGACATGAGGGAGCTTATCCTAGTGAAGAGGCACGCCGTAAGTCAGAAGCGGAGCAGGTTGCGCGCCAGATAGTGGCGGATGCACAAGACGAAGCCAAACTCATTCGCGAAGAGGCGTATCAATCTGCTTATGCTGAGGCTAAGCGTGCAGGACACCAGAAAGGGTTTGAGGAGGGGTATACACAAGCCAGTATAGAGGCGCGTAACTACGTGGTTACAGAGTTTGAGCGAGAGCGCGGTCTTTATCGCGCCGATATCGAGGCGTTTTTGGAGGTTATAGAGGTGGAAAGGCAGAAAGTGTGGGTAAGGATGGAAGCCCAGATAGTGCAACTGACCGCCGATGCCGTTCGTCACATTATCAAAATTGAGAGCCAAGAGAACAAAAGCCTTGTGCTTGCAACGGTCCAGAATGCTATGCGACGTGTAGCTGAGAGTACAACGCTACGCATTCGCGTAAACCCCGCTGATTTGGAGACGGTGCGTAACTACCGCGTAGAGATTTTGGAGATGCTAGACGGCATCAAACACCTAGAAATCAATGAGGATAGGCGTGTTGGGCAAGGCGGTTGTGTACTTGAGACTGAAGCGGGTAACATTGATGCACGCATGGAGACCCAACTTCAAATTCTGCCCGATATTCTGGGTGTACAAACGAATGAGACACACTAACTATGCAAGGTAAACTCCTCTCTTTCCCCGATATTGCTCCTTTTGAGATGGATGTGGAGGGGTATCAACGCAAAGTCCTCTACTCTAACCCCATTCGGCAAAATGGCAAAGTGACTCAGGTGATAGGTCTCGTCATCGAGTCTATAGGACCTCCTGCTATGCTCGGCGAAATTTGTGAAATCTACTACGACCGCGCCAATCATTTCGACCCAACACGTCCCCCCATTAAGGCGGAGGTCGTAGGTTTTCGGGATAAGCGCGTCCTGCTTATGCCTCTTGGGGTAATGGAGGGGATAAAACCGGGGAGTGAGGTTGTTGCAACACGTAGAACACTCGAAGTTCCTGTGGGTGTAGAGTTGCTTGGGCGAATGCTCAACGGTCTTGGTGAACCAATGGATGGTTTACCTGTGCCCAACCTACACCATACCTACCCTGTTAATAATCAGCCGCCCAACTCCTTGACACGTCCACGTATTACGGAATCCCTGGAAACAGGAGTACGTGTGCTGGATGGCTGTTTGACGTTTGGTAAGGGGCAGCGTATGGGGATTTTTGCAGGTTCGGGAGTTGGGAAAAGCACCTTAATGGGGATGATAGCCCGAAGTTCGAGCGCAGATGTGAACGTTATCGCCCTAGTTGGCGAACGCGGGCGTGAAGTGCGCGATTTTATTGAAGAGAGCCTCGGCGAGGAGGGCTTGCGCCGCTCTGTAGTTGTGATAGCAACCTCCGACCAGCCTGCGTTAGTGCGAATTAAAGCCCCCTTAGTGGCGACTGCCATTGCTGAGTATTTCCGCGATCAGGGGTTGAATGTGATGCTGATGATGGATTCTGTTACGCGCCTCGCACTTGCCCAACGCGAAGTAGGGCTTGCAATAGGGGAGCCGCCAGCAACCCGCGGATACACACCGAGCGTGTTTGCAATGCTCCCACGCCTTCTGGAGCGGGCAGGTACGGCTGACCATGGAGGCGGGAGTATTACAGGGCTTTACACAGTATTGGTGGAAGGCGACGATATGAACGAACCTGTCGCCGATGCGGTACGCGGTATCTTAGATGGTCACATTGTTCTGACACGCTCACTTGCCCATAAGAGCCACTACCCTGCAATAGACCTCCTTCAGAGCGTGAGCCGCGTTATGCCGCAGATAACTTCGCCAGAACAGCGTACTGCGGCAGAGACCTTGCGTGAACTTCTGGCAACCTACCATGGGGCAGAAGACCTCATCAATATAGGTGCGTATGTCGATGGAAGTAATCCTATGATAGACCGAGCTAAGAGCAAAATTGGGACGATTAACTCCTTCCTGCGCCAGAAGTCCCATCTGCCTAGCCCCTATGGAGAGACCCTGCGGCTCCTCATGACACAGTTTCCTCCTGTTTGACACTCCCAATCACAGAATAGACAATAGAGGCTTTTGACGCTAGCACCGTTGTTACCTTGCCCTAAACCTTTCCTGAAGTGGAAAGGGGTAGTGAGGGGGCAACTAGAGTAGCGCTTCAATTAGCAAAAATGCACAAAATATGTTAAAATAGGTCTGTCGCCGCCTCATTACGATGGTGTAGGATCACTTCCTCTACTGAAAGCGAGATTTTCGCAATGATACAACAGGCAGATAGCAAAAGACACATCTTTTGGCAGTGCCTCGTGATATTTCTTTGGTCTCATGTTTTGTTTGCCGCGCTCACTTCCATTGCCTCTGCTCAGGTAGGAGTGCCTTGGGTATGGGGCGATAACCGCTTTGGGCAGGCTGGCACGGGCTATTTGGGGCAGTCCTCGTTTCCCGTAAGTGTCCCATTCATCAACAGCGTTGCGAAGGTAGCCGCGGGAAGAAACCACTCGCTTGCTTTGAAGTCGGATGGCACAGTATGGACATGGGGGCTAAACAGTTCAGGGCAACTGGGAGACGGAACCACTCTGAACAGACCTGCTCCGGTACAAGTCGTTGGGTTGACAGACGTAGTACAGGTTGCAGGTGGTAGTTCCCACTCGCTTGTTTTGAAGTCGGACGGCACAGTATGGACATGGGGTCTAAACAGTTCAGGGCAACTGGGAGATGGAACCACTACGAACAGAACTGCTCCGGTGCAAGTCGTTGGGTTGACAGGCGTAGTACAGGTTGCAGGTGGTAGTTCCCACTCGCTTGCTTTGAAGTCGGATGGCACAGTATGGACATGGGGTCTAAACAGTTCAGGGCAACTGGGAGATGGAACCGCTCTGAACAGAACTGCTCCGGTACAGGCATCTGGTATCTCTAATGCGGTACAAGTTGCAGGTGGTAGTTCCCACTCTCTCGCCCTAAAGTCGGATGGCACGGTATGGGCATGGGGGAAGAACAACTTCGGTCAGTTGGGAGACGGAACCACTACACTTCGCCCCACCCCTTTTCAAGTGCCCGGTGTTACAAAGGTGATACAGATTGCGGCAGGGAGTGCCCACTCTCTTATCGTCAGGCTTGATGGCACTGCTTGGGCTTGGGGATACAATAGGTCTGGGCAGTTAGGTGACGGTTTTCCTATAGACCACCACGATATCTTTAGTACAACTCCTGTTCAGACCGTTGGGCTTACTTCCTTAGCAATGGTGGTAGGCGGCGGGGAGCACACCCTTGCCGTTAAGTCGAATGGCACACTCTGGTCATGGGGAGAGAACTACAGCGGCGAACTGGGAGCGGGTTATACCTCCTACGAAGCCTTACCACTTCAAAGTACTGGGCTTGCAAACTTAGTACGGGTGGAGGGCGGTGACTTTCATGGCTTTGCGTTGAAGTTGGATGGCACTCTCTGGGGCTGGGGGCTTAATCGCACAGGGCAACTGGGCGATGGAACCAATGTGAGCAGGAGTACTCCCGTTCAAGCAGCGGGGCTTACTGGTGTCGTACAGGTCACAATGGGCTTCTATCACACAATTGCGCTGAAATCAGATGGAACGGTCTGGACGTGGGGTTACAATCAGTATGGGCAACTAGGGAATGGAAATAATAAGAATACGAATGTCCCTGCACAGGTTCCCGGTCTTACTGGTGTAGTATCCATAGGTGGTGGAGGGTATCACTCTCTTGCGTTGAAGTCGGATGGAACGGTGTGGGCGTGGGGGTACAACGGCTTCGGGCAGTTAGGTGATGGAACTACAACGGATAGAAGCACCCCTGTGCAGGTATTCGGGCTTACGGCTGTTGTACAAGTAGAGGGCGGTGGCAACCACTCTCTCGTTGTACAGAGGGATGGAACAGTCTGGGGCTGGGGTATCAACGTTGGTGGGCAAGTGGGAGATGGAAGCGGTGTGAACCGAACCACCCCTGTTCAGGTTACTGGGCTTACCAACGTCGTTCAGGTATCTGCTGGAAACAACCAAAATCTTGCTGTGAAGTCGGATGGGACGATGTGGGTATGGGGAAACAATCACTATGGGCAGTTAGGTGATGGAACCAATGCCAACAGAGTGACACCCGTTCAAGCCCCTAGTATTACGAATGTGGTGCAGGTAGCCTGTGCAGGGGAACACTCCCTTGCTTTGAAGTCCGATGGCACAGTGTGGGGATTTGGCTACAATTTGGATGGTGCGGTGGGTGATGGCACTACGATAGATAGCAATACCCCCATTCAAGTTGTTGGGCTGACGAATCAGACCTATATCGCGGCGGCGGACGACCATAGCGTTTCCGTACAAGCTCTTGTTCTAGGCACAACCATTAAGGCAAGCGATATCACTCTAAATCGTGCGGTCTCTTTTTCAGTCTCCGCCTACGTATCTGATCAGCGCGGCTGGCTTCTTGCCAACGTGCCTATTCGTGTCGATTTTGATGGTGTGAACCTCGGAGCCGTCATTTCAGATAGTACTGGGCAGATCTCCATTCCTATACCCAACGCGAGTCAACTGACGATAGGGAAACACACTTTCACGATGACCTACGACGGAGACAGGTTGTTTCAATCGAGTACCGCTTCCGGGGCGGTGACTGTGAGAGAGGATACCACTGTTAAGGCTAGCAACGTGACGGGGAGTGTAGGCGGTGTTGTAAATCTGGTAGCTACCTTGACCCGTAACTCCAATAGCGCGGCTCTTAATAACAAGACTGTCCAGTTCACTGTGGACGGAGGTCTTATTGGAAGTGCCGTAACGGATGCAGCAGGTAAAGCGATCTTTGCGTACACTCTAACAGAGAGTACGGGAGTAGGAGCTCATAGTATTGTGGTTTCGTTTAATGGGGATACTGACTACAACGCCTCCAGCGGTTCAGGGACGCTCACAGTGAAGAAATCGGATACAAAAGTCAGCCCCAAGAGCCAAAGCGGAAGCCCTGGGTATGTAAAGCCCCTCACTGCAACCCTAACGCGTAAAACGGACGGCGGCACAGTCTCTGGTGCTATCTTGACCTTTAAGATAGATGGTAATGATATTGGAACGGCGGTTACAGATAGCTTGGGGATAGCCTCTCTTCCCTATACGTTTGGCGAGAGTTACAGTGTGGGCATCCATACTATCCTTGTCAACTATCTGGGCAGTAGTAACTACAACGTTTCCGTTGCAAAGACGACTCTATCCATCGTGAAAGGGAAGACGCAAGTGGTGGCTTCTTCTATAGGAGGGAACGCAGGTGCAGTTGTGACTCTGAAAGGCAAACTGCTACGCCGCATAGACGGCTTGCTCTTATCTGGTAGGACGCTCCGTTTTCAGATAGAGGGAGTAGATATCGGCACTGCAATAACGGACGCAGTAGGCGTGGCGCAATTGACCTATACGATCCCGAACAACCTCGCGAAAGGGACGCATATCATCGGGCTATTTTTTGATGAAGATGCGTTCTATGTGAGTAGTAGCGATACCACCCATGTCCTCACCGTCAAGTAAATTAGCTTAGCAAAAGCCCTCTTTTGTGAGAAATGAAGAGGGCTTTTTGTCTGAATGGCGGGTGACTCCGTACTCTGAGGTTACCACCGTACCTTCTCTTTGTTCAGTGCTTTGTAGACGACGTAGACTAGCCCAACAAATGCTGCAATCATCACTACCTTGAAGAGTAGTATCATTGCTATGGCGAGTACCCATTTGATGAGCCCCCACAATAACAGCACAGCAATGATGGCGAGAATGATACTTCCAATGTTTTTCATGTGTCTCCTCCAAACGGGGTTAAAGATATGGCACAACCCCTGAATGCCATAATGTGTTTTCCTATCTCTACTACTGTGCCCGAGTGCCTTCCGTTTCAAAAGGTTTGTGTTACCTTTCTCACACCTAGGCGATAAGATTTACGCTTCGCAGAAAGGGGATATCCGCGAGCGTTTCGCTGGTCTCACCTTGTCTAGCAATTTCGTGGCTTTCGCTCATCACAATACAGCGTGTTGTTATACGAGCGGCGAGTGCAATATCGTGCGTGGCGGTAACCAGAGTCTTACCTGCACCAATTAGTTGATGGAGGAGTGAGATTAACTCCTCTTGTGAACGTGGGTCTAATCCCGTTGTAGGCTCGTCAAGGAGAAGGACATCCGGGTTCATCGTCAACACACAGCCTAAGCAGATTTTGCGTTTTTCGCCGCCCGATAGCTGGAATGGAGAGCGCTCTAGTAGGTGAGCGACGCGGAGTAGCTCTGCAATGTCTTGCACTCTTTGCTTGACCTCTGGTACTGAAATCCCTATCTGTAGCGGCGCAAATGCCAACTCCTCTCGGACTGTGGGAGAGAAGAGTTGTGCGTCTGCGTTTTGAAACACAAAGCCTACCCTACGCCGAAACGTCACCTCTGCCTGTTTAGCACGCAGGGTCGTTTCATGCAGTGGTTCTCCAAACGCTTTGATTACCCCCTCCGTTGGAACCAGAAGACCGTTCATAAGTTTGATGAGAGTGCTTTTCCCGCACCCATTCGCCCCCAATAAGGCAACACTCTCCCCGCTATATACACTCAGGCTGAGGTTGCGAACCGCCTCTAACCCCGCGCCATACTGGTAAGAGACGTTGGAAAGTTGAAATACTAGATCCGACACTATTGCCTCCTTATCCATACAATGATAGTACCTAACGTGATAAGCCATATTGAATCCCGAACACGCCAGCGCATGGGAGTCACCTGATAGAAGTCGCCCTGAAAATTGCGAGAGACGAGTGCTTGATGTATCTCTTCTGCAAGGCGCAACGTTTTTCCGAAAAACGCGGTAGTACTGAACCCAACGAACTGTCTTCCTGAATTTTCTGGATCACGACCAACAACTCTGCTCTTTCGAGCAAGAAACATCTCATTTGCTGTCTGTAAGGATAGCAGAAGGTAGCGGTATGACATAGCGATAAGTGTTGTCGCGCTACGCGGCACTCCTAGCCTGCGTAGTCCTGTTAGCAAATCATTCCAGCGTGTAGTGAGTGGTATGAGCGAAGCGAAGGTGACGGCTACTGTTAGACGTAGCAGGAGCGTTATCGCTTGAATCTGCCCACTTGTATTGTGTTGGTAGAGTGCCAGTAGAAGAGGAGGGAGGGTTATTGCCGCTCCAAACAGGGCGACGGTTCGGATAGACCGTTTTATGAGAATGGAGAGTGGGATTTTTGACGCAGCTGCCAACCCCAGTGTCGTAAACCCGAGAAATAGTAGTGTTGAGATTGAGCGCGTGGTTCCTGTAAGGAGGATTAGCCCTCCTACACCTAGTAGCTTTGCACGTGCGTTCAGCGACTGTAGGAACCCTTCTAATTCACTCCAATTTTGTCCGTATGCTATCTGGCTCATGGCTTCGGTGATCTCTTGGAGGGTTCGTTCAAGGTAGAGAGCAGGGCGGATGGTCGAAGCGGGTAAGCACGGGCGGTCTGTATAAGAGGAGTGAAGGAGCCACTCAGGGAGGTGCCCTGCCGTTTGCTTATTTGGAGCGATTTGAGTGACCATTTGGCTCGGGGTTTTGCGGCTTCTGAATCTCCTCCCTGCCATGGCGAATATCCCGGCAATTGCGCCTACTCCCAGAAAGCCAGAGCCGATATACGCCCACGTACCTTTGTCACCCCCGTATTTTTGTAGTGCCGCAAGCCCTCTGTAACTATGTGCATCCGCTTTTTCTAGTTCGGAGGGAAGCCCGGTTCTACCTGTGTGTTTGGTTATTTCGCGCTTTAACTCATCCCTGTCCCACTCACCCCATGCCGAGCCTTGTGCAATCAATCCAAGCGGTGCGAGTGCCAAGAGCGTGCAGAGTAGAATCCAACGGGTTGAGTGACTTTGAGAAGATGTGCGGCTATTATGCGTTTGTGTATCAAATAGCGGTAGGTTAAGAGCCTCTGCACTTTGCACGACGAACGCTGTGATAACGGCTTCAGCCACCCCTGCCACAAGTAGGTGAATGGCAAGCATTATGGGAATTGTGATGCTGAGTCCAAAAGGGAAGTAGAGGGGTTTCCCGTCAACCGTGTGATAGATAGCGGGTTGTATTCCAAGAAGGACGGCGACAGTGAGTGCCCCTGCGTTTATGCCCATGTACGCGCCAACTGCTCCCGCTAATACGTCACCCCTCTTAGGCTTTTTCCAGAGGTAGCGGCAGAGACGATAGACTGTATAACCTACGAAAGGCTGAACAAACGCCATCGTGAAGCAGTTTGCGCCAAATGCCCAGAGTCCACCGTCTCCAAAAAAGAGGGCTTGGACGGCGAGAGCTACTGATACACCAAGGAGTGCCGCCCATGGACCCATTAGAATTGCCAGTAGAGTAGCACCAACGGCGTGTGCCGTTGTACCACCGGGTGCTGGGATGTTGAACAGCATTATAGTGAACGAGAAGGCGGAGCCTAGTGCAAGTAGAGGTGTTTCTTGTGTGCTGAGTTTTGTCTTGACCTGACGGTGTGCTACAACCCAAAGCGGAATCATGACAGTATTGGCTATGAGAGAGGTGGTAGGGCTTAGAACGCTATCGGGAATGTGCATGCAAAGATGTCAGCCTTATAAGTAGTGAGTACAAGCCTCTATTGTACCGTTTAGTACGGCGAAATGTGCGAAATAGAGAGGTGTCACGTTGTGTTATGGTTTTCGTTTCAGTAAGATTACTACAGGCGCATAGCCAGAAAGAGGTAGAGTGATGAAACGACAACTAGGTTTGAACTTGCTCACAACGATGGGCGTGCTTGCATTAGGAGTGTTGATGATGCCGCAACAGGCGAATGCTGAGGAGCATCACCGAGAGCGGCGGGGTAGAGAGCGTGGGGGGGCGGTAGTTATTGAGTATAGAAACGATAGGGATTTGGACGAATATCGTTATGAGCGTTCACGGTATCGGCGCGAAGAGGAGCGCAGGCGTTGCGAGGAGGAGCGCAGGCGACGTGAAGCGCGCGAGGAGCGCGAACGCCGCTGTCGCGAAGAGCGATACCGTGAACGCCAACGTGAAGAGGAGCGTTGTGAACGCAGGCGCGAGGAGCGGCATCGCCATCATCACCATGAACATAACGGCGGGCATGAGACGCACTGGTAGGCTGTGGTTGCTGTCGATGAATCGTTGTCAAAATACCCTCTCCTTATAGAAGGAGAGGGTATTTTGTGCCTCTACTGTTGGCAATGAGGCAAATTTTGTAAGTTAGAGTGAAGTTTATTACGCGAAAATGAAAATTCCACGAACATAGTGACTTTGTGTTTCGTAT
>JAPLCR010000042.1 GCA_026392135.1 Armatimonadota bacterium | reverse complement strand
GAACGCGCTCAGAGGCAGGCTCGCAAACCATGACCGTACTCTCCAGTCTGTTCGCTACATGGAAACTCAGAGGAGAAGAGACACTCACTGCCTGTCAGAACATGATGCAAAAGGCGCTAAAGAGTTCCTTGCCCCACCCTACCTAATTTCTACTCCCATAACCCTGAACTCTTACATTGACACCAAAGGATCAGACTGCCCCGCCGCAAAACAGGTAAGCAGGCTATCTTGTCTACTCTCAGGAGGAAAGAATAGTGTGTATTGCCTGCCGAATCACGCCGAGATGATAGGCAGAGTGGGAGGCTATCGCCACTATTCCAGACACCTCATTCTCGTCCCAATTCTCAATAGCCTTAACTGTTGCCAGTAGGTGCTGGTACGCCGTTTTTAGCTCGCACCGTATGACTTCCCACTCTTCTGATGTCACGGCTTTCACACGAAGCCAAATCTCTTCCCAGTCCACTGAATCGGTTTTGTTCGCCACAACGTACTCTTCCAATACTCCCAGATAGAACGCGGTATGCTTTACCTGAGCCGCAAGCGTTGTACCTTCAGAACAGACAGGGCGTGAAGCCTGTTCTGCCGAAACGCCTTCCAACGTCTCAAAGAGGGAAGTCCCTTGATAGAGGTAAATTCCGTTGGAACGTTCAAACGTCTCTACCAGTACCTGTATCAACTCCGTTTTCAGGTGCTGCATCACACTATTCTGAGACATAACTACTCCTTTCTCTGCATAGATAGGTTACACAGGTTCAATAGATCCTCGTTCCAATGCTGTCTTCTCATAGGAGGTACGCCACTCCTGCCACCCCATGATAGCCAGTCCCACAAAAAGCGCGTAGAGTACAGCTGTAGGATAGAGTTTTCGCGATAGATAGAGAGGTACATAAATAGCATCTACAAGTATCCAGAGCATCCAGTTTTCGATATATTTGCGCGTAATCATGTACTGAGCTACGAGGCTAAAAGCAGTCAGGCACGCATCCCAAAATGGCGCGGCTCCGTTAAAAAAGAGGTTTACCCGCCAAAGAAGAGCTGTTCCGAATAGCCCCGCAAGCCACAGTAAGAGCCACTCTCGTTTCGGGGTGCGCGTTACGCCCAACTCACCATGCCCTCTGCCTCCATAAAGCCAGTTATACCACCCCCATAACCCCAATACCACGTAGACCACCTGCAACCCCATATCAGAGTAGAGGCGCGAGTGTCTAAACAGAACAATATAGGCTACGGAGCTGAGTATCGCGACAAACCAGTTCGCAATATGTTCGATAATCGCCAACCATACGCATACAGCCCCCGTGATGACTGCAAACACCTCTACCCCAGTCACCCATGTAAAAGGTGTCTCACGATAAGAAAAGTAGAGCGAGATAACAAAACAGACCCAAAAAAACAGTCTCCAGAACCTGAGCGATAGCCCCAACAACTTTTGTTTCATGCTTGCCCTCTCTTGGTTGGCAGGATTGATACCCTCTTTAATTGTACACTTTTCCGCTCCGCTTCTGCAATTATGCCTCACAACACCGAGATACTAGAGATCCCACATTGACAATGTACCCTCAAATTCGGTATGCTACCCTATGAAGATATAACACATACCCTACTGCAAGAGGAGAGGCACTAAAGACCTCTTCCGAGACAGTAGGTGCAGGAGTGAAGGATGCCTAAAGTTTTGGTTAGCGATCCCATTGCAGGTGCAGGGATTGAGATTTTAAGAAAAATACCCAACACACAAGTAGATGTCAAACTCGGTCTCAAGCCGGATGAACTGAAAGCCATTATCGGTGAGTACGACGCGCTTGCCGTAAGAAGTGAGACGAAAGTAACAGCGGACATTCTCGCTTCCGCATCGAATCTACAGATTATAGGTCGTGCTGGCGTTGGCGTAGACAATATAGATGTCAATGCGGCGACTCAGCGGGGCATCGTCGTCGTGAACTCGCCGGAAGGCAACACGCTCGCCGCCGCAGAGCTTGCGGTTGCTCTCCTGCTCGCCATCGCCCGTAAAATTCCGCAAGCCGATGCAAGCCTACGCGCCGGTAAGTGGGAGCGCAAAAAGTTTGTTGGAACTGAAATCTACGGAAAGACCGTCGGCGTTATCGGGTTAGGGAAAATCGGACGAAATGTAGCCCAACGTATGAAAAGCTTTGAAACCACTATCGTCGCATTCGACCCCTTCGCCACAGAAGAGGGAGCCAGACGTATTGGTGCAGAGCTTGTCACCCTCGACACACTGCTAGAGCGCAGCGACTTCATCACTATCCATGTACCTCTCAATAACGCAACTCGCGGGATGATTGGATCCGCGCAAATTGCACGCATGAAAGACGGCGTTCGTATTATCAACTGCGCCCGTGGCGGTATTGTAGATGAGGTTGCTCTTGCGGAAGCCATTCAGAGCGGTAAAGTGGAGGGCGCAGCATTCGATGTCTTCTCTAAAGAGCCACCGGAAACCGACAATCCCCTACTCTCACTACCACAGAACGTCATCACTCCCCACTTAGGAGCCTCCACTGAAGAGGCGCAGGTCAACGTTGCTATTGACATTGCGATACAGATTTCGGATGTCCTACAAGGACGCTCGGCGCGTAGTGCAGTCAATCTGCCCGCCCTCTCCTCCGATGAGCTGACGCGTGTCACCCCCTACCT
>JAPLCR010000088.1:4010-5135 GCA_026392135.1 Armatimonadota bacterium | reverse complement strand
GTGAAGCCGGGTGAGGTGGTGGCACTGGTGGGGCGCAGCGGAGCGGGTAAAAGCACACTCGTGGACTTAATCCCACGCTTCTACGACCCTACAAGCGGTAGTGTGACGGTGGATGGGACTGACCTCCGCGACGTGACACTTGGCTCTCTGCGCCGACAGATTGGGATTGTGCCTCAAGAGACGTGGCTATTCGCGGGGACTCTGCGCGACAATATCGCATACGGAAATAGGGAAGCGACGGAGGAGCAGATAAAGAACGCCGCGTACTCCGCAAACGCCTTCTTTATTGAGGGGATGGATAAGAAGTTCGATGCCGTGATAGGCGAGCGGGGTATCCGCCTCTCAGGCGGAGAGCGTCAGCGTATCGCTATCGCCCGCGCTATTCTGATGAACCCGCGTATCCTCATCCTTGATGAAGCCACCTCTTCGCTGGACGCTTCCTCTGAGGCACTTGTGCAGGAGGCACTGGACGCGCTGATGAAGGGGCGCACGACGATAGTTATCGCGCACCGCCTTAGCACTATCATCAACGCGGATAGAATTTTAGCGATGCGAGACGGCAAAATAGTGGAGATGGGGTCGCACAAAGAGTTGATGGCGAACGGCGGCTACTACGCCCAACTCTACGAGACTCAACTCAAAGGCTTTGATGTGTGATTTTCAGAAGAGGAACCCCTCTAACCTCTTCTTCACCTCTTCCCACTCTTGTGGGAGGATGCTATAGTACACCGAATCACGCACGTAGCCATCTTGTAGTATGCGGTGGCGGCGCAACACTCCTTCGCGAACCGCTCCTAGTCGCTCCATCGCTTTTTGAGAGCGCAGATTACGGCTATCCGTCTT
Organism: Armatimonadota bacterium; assembly: GCA_026392135.1. Classification (GTDB taxonomy): domain Bacteria; phylum Armatimonadota; class Chthonomonadetes; order Chthonomonadales; family Chthonomonadaceae; genus CAIJLM01. Next base: position 4,292 of record JAPLCR010000088.1, on the reverse strand, counting down.
GAGTTGCACACGAACTGCGCCAAGAGTCTCAAAACAGTGCTCCAACAGCAGGTACTTGCACTCCGTATTGATACGTGTACGCCAAACGTCCGGCGCGAGCCACGTCCAACCGATTTCCAAGCCGCGATTGGGCGCGGATATGTCCATGAAGCGCGTACTGCCTACCGCTTGCCCCGTCTCCTTGTCTACAATTACGAAGACAACCTCCGTCCCCGCCTCTTGCGCCCTTAGCGCGTCCTGATACCACTGCTGAACGCTCTCCTCAGTTTGCAGGTTTGTGGG
>JAPLCR010000088.1:0-3931 GCA_026392135.1 Armatimonadota bacterium | reverse complement strand
GGGCATATACGCCCAGATTAAGGGGCTTTGCGCCGCTGTTAGAAGGTCGGGCAGATGCTCTTCCGTGAGGGGAACGAGTTTGGCGCGAACGCCTTCCAGTGTTACGGGGCGTACTTCCATGCTACTCCCAATCCTCTAAGCCTAGCAATTTTTTACCTAGCGGCGTGAGCACGGGAACCGGAAAGGTCTCCTGCTCAATACGGCGGGGGTCGCCAAAGAAGTAGGGTGCTTTGATAGGTTCTCGGTTTCGCCACGCCTCTATCCGCTCTTCACGGTTTGCGTTACTACTCGTAGCGTTCGCAGGGTACATCGAGACAAACTGCGCGAGGCGCGGGTTTTTGGAGGTATTATGTCCGTTTCCGTGCGCCAGAAACGTGTTCCATATTACAAAGTCGCCCGCTTTACCGGGTATGGGGGTAAGCTTGCGTCCGGGGGGCAGGTCGTTCATGTCGGGGGCGTGCGGGTTTCTGTCGGCAGGTTGCGTCTTAATCCACTCCGGCAGGTCGTTGTGAAAGCCGGGTATGCACTGGAAGCCCCCCGTGTTCTCGTCGGTGTCTGCAAGATAGAGAACCCCCTGCACTCGTAACGGACGGTCAAGGTTTCTGGTGTCCGCATCCCAGTGAATAAACCCCTTGTGGTCGTATTCGGGGTGGTCGGGATGTTGAGGCGGCTTCATGTTCACACGGTCTAGTGTTACCCAGAGTTTCTCGTCTTCCATCAGCTCCGCGAACATCTGGTACAGGGGCGGATACTGACGAATATCCCACATAGCCTGATGATGGTACATCTCAATCATACCGCCAGGCGTGAGCGGAAGGCGATACCAGTCGACGGGATCGTTTTTGTTCATACCCAGAAAGGCGAATATCGCTTCGATAACGGCATCGCACATCGATTTTGGAATGAGGTTTCTAACGCGTAGGTAGCCGTTCTCGTGAAAGAAGGCTCTGTCTTCAGGGGTAATCATCGGTATTGCGAATCTTTCCTAATGTTCGATGTAGTCCTTCGACACACCCATCTCTTCGGGCGCGTGGAGGCGTAGCATTTTGATGTGAATATCCGAAGGAATATGCTTTGCGGTGGCTTTCGAGACCACGTACATTACCGTCAGGGCGAGCGGTACTCCCCAGATTGCGGGTTGCTCTAGTAGTGAACGGACGACAGGACTCAACTCCCATGTCAGGATTTTCTTGTCGAGGAGCATGGAGGTCACAATCGCCGCAAGCGAGAGAAAGCCGCCCGTCAGCATACCCGAAGCCGCGCCGTGAACGGTGAGACCGCGCCACCACGAGCCGAGTAGCAGGAGCGGGAAGTAGGATGCCGCCGCTATCGCGAATGCCCACCCAACCATCATATTGATGTCGAACGACTCCACCATGAGACCAAGCCCCATCGCCACCGCTCCAAACACAATCGCCGCGACTTTGAACGCCGTCAAGCGCTGTTCGGGAGTGGATTTTGGGCGCAGGATACGCCCATAGATGTCGTGCGCCAACGCGCCGGACATACTCACCAACAGACCGGAGAAGGTGGACATAAACGCGGCGAACGCGCCCGCGCTTGTGATGCCAGAGAGTATGTAGCCGAGCATACTCTTGCTCATACCTAGCGGCAATCGGATAACCACGCTGTCCGTTGTATTGTTGGCGTAGAGCGCGGGGAGAAGGCTTCGCCCCAGCACGCCCCACATGGGTGTAAAGACGTAGAAACAGCCTAGCAGAACCATGACGAGCATGGTAGTGCGCTTTGCGGAGCGTCCGTCAGGGTTTGTGTAGAAGCGCACAAGAATATGCGGCAGCCCCGCCGTTCCGCAGATAAGCGCGATAATGAGCGAGTAGGTGTAGAGCAGGGGGTTGTTGTACTTGCTGGTCAGCGTTCCGAACGGCTCGACCCACTTTTTGTTCGCTTGCGAGTTGGGTACGGCGGAGTCCGCCGCAAGAGTTGCTTCGATTTTTGCGCCCGATTCTAGTGCAGAGGCGAACTCAACTTTCGCCCCCGTGCGAACCGGCTTGCCGTCCTTTGTAACCGCTTCGCCCGCCTTCATTACCACAATAGGGTTCAGCGTCAACTTAGTTCCCGCGGGCAGGGTAAGTCCCTCGGCGGGCATGGTCTTAGGTAGGTCAGGAGAGAAGGCGGCGGGGCTTACCTTGTCTTCGCCCTTATCGGGTTTGCGTGAAGTGGAGATTTTGTCAATGATAACGCCCTTGGGGAAGGTTATCGTCGTCGGCTCCACAGATGCGAACGAAACGGCGTTCGCAGGGGCGGCTTCCTTGCCTTTGAAGGTCAGTTTCGTCTCTTTGGAGAGGTGAGGCGCGGCTTTGGGGTTCTCTATAGTGTCGGTTACTTTGGAGTGATAGCCTCCGTAGATAGCCATAAGAATAAAGCAGGGGACGGCGATTCCGAACAGTTTCGCCCAGTACTGGAATGCCTGAACAAGGGTGATGCCCTTCATGCCGCCGAGTGCCACGTTGAAGGTGATAACGGAACCCACAATAACGATGCCCACCCAGTAGGGCCAGTTCAGGATACTGCTCATGGTTACGCCCGCGCCCTTCATCTGCGGCATGGTGTAGAAAAAGCCGATGAAGAGGACGAACGTGACGGCGATTCGGCGGAAAAGGGGACTGTCGAAGCGCCCCTCCGCGAAGTCGGGAATGGTGTACGCCCCGAAACGTCGCAGAGGACCCGCAATGAAGAGGAGCAGGAAGAGGTAGCCCGTCGCATAGCCTACCGGATACCAGAGCGCGTCGTAGCCGTTCTTCATCAGCATACCCGCGATGCCCATGAACGAGGCGGCGGAGAGGTACTCGCCGGAGATGGCGGAGGCGTTCCAGAAGACGCTTACTGAGCGCCCCGCAACGAAGAAGTCGGACGCTGAGTGCGAGGATTTTGTCGCCCATATCCCTAGCCCCACCGTGATTCCAATAATCAAAACGACAAAAATGAGAGGTATATACTCCATTAGGCATCGCCTCCCTTATCCGATTCGATGAATGCGGGGTGAATGTCGCTGTTCGGGTCGTCTAGGATAGGCTCTCCCAACTCTATTCCCAGAACCTCCCGCCAGTCGGCGCACTCGTCTTCAAGGCGGTTCGACTCCTTGATGAAATAGGCGGAGAGTATCCACGTTATGGGGAAGAAGAGGATGCCCAAAAATAGCCAACTGAGCGTGAACCCCCCAACACTTCTGTTGGCTATTTCCGGAAGGTAGTAGTTGACGAGCGGCAAGCCAAACACGAGAACGATAAAGACCAGAGCCACACGAAGACTGAGCGTCGCTTGCCTCTTCATGACGAGATGCGCGAGGCGCGAGTGTTGTTCTGTGGTAAGCGAGTGCAAATCTGTTGGGGGCATGGCAACCTCTCCTTTGGGGGGTGAAAATCTTAAAAGCGTGGTGTATAGTTGAATAACGGGGGGCGTATTTCCTGCATAGAAAGATACATTTCTGAAATTAGCGCGGGAGGTAGAGAGCGCGGCGAAGGATGGGGGAAATGAGGAGGTTTTTTTCGATTGGGATAGGGTAGGTGCTTTTAAAGAGCGTAAGCCCATCGCTGGCAGATTAAGCCTAAATCTAAAGGGCAGGTGCTGAAAAGCCGCTACCTAAAGAGTGCGTTCGTCCTACGGACAGATTGACGTTTTCGGCAGACAGGCTTATCGCTCTCTCGAAAAGCTGTCCGTCGTCGGATAGGGGCATCTGAAAGATGTTTGCTTTACCCAGACGGGGGCAACCTCTGTCAAAAGGATTTAGGCAAGAGGTCTATTCCTCATTCCTACAAGTGCCTGTCACGAAATCTTGTAAAATCATGAGGCTACTCTATTGACAAAAAAAGGGGGGGGGGGAGAATAATACAATGATGGTAAGAGTTCAGGGTTATGGGAATCTTTTCCATACTCTGTTCGTATAGAGAAAAATGATGTCAGCTAGCTCTCT
>JAPLCR010000276.1 GCA_026392135.1 Armatimonadota bacterium | reverse complement strand
GGTATCACCTTCAACTCTACAGGAGCAGAAACGATCTCATATTTTATAAATAGCTCCCGCGTGCTGATTGTCGTGATAAACGCGATCATACCTGCCCATAGAGAAACAAAGAGAACTGCTGTTGCCCCCATCAAAGTGGTAATCAGAGCGATGCCTACAAGACAGGCTACTGTGTAGAGTGGGCTGCCAAGCGCGAGATAGAAGGAGCGGCGTATTACGGCGACAGCACCGCGTTTCGCCGTTTTCCCAAGTTCAGGCTCGTCCAACATCCCCGTCTCTTGTGCGATAAGCAGAGGGTACTGATAGACGAGCATCATCGCCCAGAAGAGGAGAACGTAGAGGCAGAGCAGAGTCGCCATTAAGCCTCCCGTTGTTTTCCAGCTAACGTAAAAAAGGAGATTCAACTGAAGAGCGAGGAGGACGGCAATTTGAACCGCCCCTAACTTTGTTGCTACGCTATAGAAACGCTTAAATGCCCGCCCCACATCGGCAAAGGAGACCTCTTCAAAGCGTACCGCCTCGTGTGCAACGTAGACTATTCCTGTGTAGAGCGCGGGCATCACGAGAGCAATAAGACACGCCCCTAATAGATTACCGGGTAGAGGGGGAAGCAATCGAGCAAGTTTCTGCCACACTAGAAGGAGTAGCATTAAAACCGTAGACCAGCTAAGGCTCACGGCGAGAACGAGACCGAGCCTATCCCACGTAGCACGTATGCCCTGTCCTAGTGTATAGAGCGGGCGTAGGCGGTAGAGAAGCTTATCAGAAGTTGGATTGGAGTTTGATTCAGACATAAGGTTTGGTTAAAGTTCTAAGGCTCCTTGTCAGTTCGCGAGGAGAGGTGCAGGAAAAACTGCTCCCCCACCTCCTCTAAGCCTCCCCTTTCGCAAGAGGGGAAGGTAGAGAGATTAGAGGGGGTAGCTATTTCTGCGTGATGCTGTAGGATCTATTGGGCTACTTCTCCCTTTGTACAGGATATCTACGTAAGAGTTCAGGGTTGTGGGAATCTTCACATAACCTCACCCAACCTCTCCTTCGCAAAGGAGAGGAGTTTTAGTAGTTTGAGATTAGAAGCCTGTGCGAAGAGTTCCAAGTTTGGGGCTTTGTGCATTTTTTTCGCGTGTTTCGCGTGTTTCGCGGTTTTTACTCCCATAACCCCGAACTCTTACGGTATCTACCTATAAGACGCATACTCTGTTAGAAGTTGAGTAATAATCTCTTGCGCGGAGAGAACGCTGTGTATCGCCTCGCAACTCGTACCCGCATAGAGGCACATCTCCTCTATAGCACCCGACATACCAGTACGGGGGGCGGTGTCTTCATAGCGTAAAATAGGCTCTCCCGACGACGCATAGCCTACTGTGTCGCCCTCACCAGGACGGAACCCTATCGGCGGGGAGCCTACTGCCTCCCAGTTTTGAAAAGTGCTATTGCGAATCACGCGGTGTGAAGCATACTCCCACCCACCATCAAAGCAGACTGTAAGAGCGGTATCGGCTGCTTTCGCGCTAACGAGGCTCTGCTTATAGCGGTCGTGTGCAAGGCTCTCGTGGGATGCTACAAAGCGCGTACCTAGTAGCACCCCTTGCGCTCCTAACGAGAAGGCTTTTGCCATGTCTGCGCCTGTCGCAAGCCCCCCTGCGGCAACCACCGGAATAGCACCTGCCAGCGCAACAATTTGAGGCAGTAGTTCCCATAGAGGCGTAGTAGACTGTACGTGTCCTCCTGCCTCAAGCCCCTGACATATCAGAAAATCTGCCCCTGCCTCTACCATTCGCCGCGCCCCCTGAGTGTTTGTTATCTGCACTCCTACCTTTGCGCCGGAAGCACGCACTTGAGGCAAATAAGGTGTAGGGTCGCCCCATGAAAAGGTGATAACGGGAACGCCCGCTTGTAGGGCAGCGTGCAGGGTTGCGGGTGGAAAGGCAAGAGCGTAGTTGACCATGAAGGGAAGGGGGGTCTCTGCTCTCACGGCTTCGATTTGTGCGAGAAGCGAGGTCTCATCTAGCCATGTAACTCCCATTGCGCCCAATGCCCCTGCTATAGATACCGCGGAGGCGAGAGCCGCCCCCGCAACGCTTCCTGTGGGGGCTTGCAGGATAGGAAGGTGTATTCCCAACCTCTCACAAAGCGGTGTCTGTAGTGTGGTCATTCGCTTTGAGAGCCACGCGGCGCGAGTTTGCCTTCAGCCACCGGTTGGAACTCTTCATCGAACGCCTGCATCTCCTCGTCAACCTTGTGGAGCCCCGGCAGTCGGATGGTAGAGGGAGCAGTAAGGTTGAGCTTGAGAATTAGCCCATTAATACGCTTCATCTTTTTGTGGAAGTTCTCGCGGGACTGCTTGTGCCAGAGGCGGTATTTGTTGACGGCGATATGGTCGGTAGGCAGATAGACTATCTGGGCTTGCCGCTTTAGGTTATCCTCAATAAGTTTTGTTCGGTGGGCGAGTAGTGTGGAGATTTCGGCTTCCAAGTCTTTTTGCGCCTGCACCCATTCGGGCAAAACACCTGCATTTTTCAAAATTCGGTTGGCAATCAGCTCGGCGTAAGGAATGCCCGTCAAGTTTTCAAAACGGAGAGGCTTGCCCTTACCGGGGAGATTGTCAAATGCCCCTTCTTCTACTGCATCTTGCACTTGACGCTCCGCAAGTGCCTCAAAAAAGTCTAGGCTCATCTGTAGTTTCCTCTCTTTCAGGAGTTGTGCTTCTAACTAGAATACGAGCAAACAGCGTACTCGGTTGCACAAAATAGCCTCACTTACGCAAAGGTAAGTGAGGCTATTTTGATTTCAAACTCTCAAGAGAGGGTTAGGGAATAGAGGTTCCGACTTTGTCTACGGGGATAACCGTACAACCTGCCGCAGCCGTGTTAGCGGCACTATCCAGAAGTGAACCGCCGCCGGGGATGGGGTTCCATGCGCCCCAGAGTGAGCCGTCCGTGTGGCTCCAGTCGTAGCCGGGGAACTGGTGGAGACCTGACCCGCCGGTATGACCGCCAGACGAACCGCCCTGCTCATTTGCAGGGGTGTAGGGAACGGACTTCGCGTGGCTGTCCACATAGAGGAAGTTTGCGCCTTTGTTGTGTCTCCATGCGGTCTCGCTCTCCGCGTCGTTCACTGAACACCAGCCCCACACTTTGCGGGGGTCGGTGGGAGGACTCCATGTACCTGCACTCGCGGCGCAGTTGTCACGCTCCGTCATGTAGATGGTACGGGAGGTTTCGGGAACATCGGCAAGTCGGCGGGCAGGAGTAACGCCGCCGGGGGCGGTGGTACACCAGTTACCGCCCATACTGCCGGGCATAGACCAAGAGCGAACGGCGCGAGCGCCGCCCATTGGGAAGTTGTTAGTTCCGGGGGTAACGTCGCTGGGGCATCCTGTCGCTTGACCGTTCTTCATATAGGGCTGAATCAACCGGTCGAACGCGGTGGTATAGCCATCAGAGTCCAAAGGCCCATTAGCGTCATTACTGGGGTTGGTGTTCCAAGGGCAGGTCTGCTCGTCGTAGTCTTGAGCATACATCATAAGAGCTGTGCCGCCCTGCTTCAGGTTGGAAAGACACGAGGTTTTGCGTGCCATCTCGCGTGCCTGTGCAAATACTGGGAAGAGAATCGCCGCAAGAATTGCGATGATTGCGATAACAACGAGTAGTTCGATGAGGGTAAAAGCCCTTCGTTTCATCTTAGAAGTCCTTTCTTAGGTACTGACAAAAAAACAGAGTAGAACCTGTGGAAAACACCTAATGACTGCCAGGAACAGCTCCTGGAATTCCCATTTTTCGGGCATCATCGGCATTTTTAGGCGGAGTTTTCATAGCTTGGGAGCTATCTACCGTCCTATCTCCACGTGCGGCATTCGGTGCGCTCAAGCCAGGATAGATAGGCTTTTCTGTGGCAGTCTTAAAACCGAAGTAGACAAGTACCGCCACTGCGAGTGCCAAAATCACACCAATCGCCGCTGGGTGAATCTTTTGCTTCACTCCATCACCTCCAATCTTAAGAGTAGAGTTTGACCTCTTAGGGATACGTTAGAGGCGAAACACTTATAAGACACACGCTTCCTTCCGCTTGACACGCGGGGAGTTCCATTGTGCCTTGACGAGGGATTAGTAAAGATAAAAAATCTATCTCTCACTACATACTCCTCAAATCGATTATACAGACTCTCTAAACACTTGTCAAG
>JAPLCR010000684.1:1435-6241 GCA_026392135.1 Armatimonadota bacterium | reverse complement strand
GAGCCAGTGTTTCACAATGTTAGTTTCATATCTACATTTATGTAGGTATTGAAGATAAGACTCTTCTATGGAGAGTTTGATCCTGGCTCAGGACGAACGCTTGCGACGTGCCTAAGAAATGCAAGTCGAGCGGGGGTAGCAATACCCTAGCGGCGAACGGTCGCGTAACACGTAGGCAACCTGCCCTTAAGACCGGGACAACAGTTCGAAAGGACTGCTAATACCGGATGTGGTCATCTGTCGGCATCGGCGGATGAGTAAATCCCTCACGGGGCTTAAGGAGGGGCCTGCGGCCTATCAGCTAGATGGTGGGGTAATGGCCTACCATGGCGACGACGGGTAGCTGGTCTGAGAGGACGGTCAGCCGGATTGGGACTGAGATACGGCCCAGACTCCTACGGGGGGCAGCAATTAGGAATCTTGCGCAATGGGGGAAACCCTGACGCAGCGACGTCGCGTGGAGGATGACGGCCTTCGGGTTGTAAACTCCTTTTCTCAAGGAAGAACACAATGACGGTACTTGAGGAATAAGCCCCGGCTAACTCCGTGCCAGCAGCCGCGGTAATACGGAGGGGGCGAGCGTTGTCCGAATTTACTGGGCGTAAAGAGCGCGTAGGCGGAGCCGTAAGTCTGTTGTGAAAGCCCGGGGCTCAACTCCGGAGGGTCAATGGATACTGCAGCTCTTGAAGGCACTAGGGGGAGATGGAATTACAGGTGTAGCGGTGAAATGCGTAGATATCTGTAGGAACACCAGTGGCGAAGGCGGTCTCCTGGGGTGCACTTGACGCTGAGGCGCGAAAGCTGGGGGAGCAAACGGGATTAGGTACCCCGGTAGTCCCAGCCCTAAACGATGGATACTAGGTGTGGGGGGTATCGACCCCCCCCGTGCCGTCGCTAACGCATTAAGTATCCCGCCTGGGGAGTACGGCCGCAAGGTTGAAACTCAAAGGAATTGACGGGGGCCCGCACAAGCGGTGGAGCATGTTGTTTAATACGTTACTAACCGTAGAACCTTACCAAGGTTTGACATGTGGCGCTATGCTATGAAAGTAGCCTTCCAAGCAATTGGACGCCAACACAGGTGTTGCATGGCTGTCGTCAGCTCGTGTCGTGAGATGTTGGGTTAAGTCCCGCAACGAGCGCAACCCTCATCCCATGTTGCCATCGGGTAATGCCGGGAACTCTTGGGAAACTGCCTAGGTAACTAGGAGGAAGGTGAGGATGACGTCAAGTCAGCATGGCCCTTATACCTTGGGCTACAAACATGCTACAATGGACGGTATACAAAGAGACCCGAAGCCGCGAGGTAGTGGAAATCTCAAAAATCCGTTCTCAGTTCGGATCGTAGGCTGCAACTCGCCTACGTGAAGTCGGAATCGCTAGTAACCGCAGATCAGCTAAGCTGCGGTGAATACGTTCCCGGGCCTTGTACACACCGCCCGTCACGTCACCTGAATTGTCTGCACCCGAAGTCGGTGAGGTAACCGCAAGGAGCCAGCCGCCGAAGGTGTGGGGAGTAAGGGGGACGAAGTCGTAACAAGGTAGCCGTATCGGAAGGTGCGGCTGGATCACCTCCTTTCTAAGATTTGTTAGCCAATCGTCTTCTAGGAACTACGTACCGAAAGGTACGCCTCTAAGATACATAATGGCGCAAATCAGGTCGGTACACTGTTCTCGCAGTCCGTGTTTATTCGCAAGCGTCTGCGTGGAACCCTCAGAAGAAGTCCTTTACTTGATTATCAAAACCAACTCGACGTACTCAGCGTTATCATGTATGATTTCCACTAACTCCTCGAAAACTGTCGCCCCCAGTACTGTTCAGGAACTAGGACGCACCCAACCTCGTCCCAGAACTCCTCTAGCGTACTGAAATTCTCGCCATTGATGATGAATTGTCTATTCATTGTGCTAGCCAACAGAAACACGAGGCGCAGTTCGTCGCTTTCGTGCAGGTTTCGCCGTTTCAGAGGTTTGCGCGGGGCAATCGAGGCACTCATCCAGCGACTGCTCAGTGATAATGCCGTATAGCGCAAGCGTTTTTTGCACGGATAGCATTCTGGTATACGACATAATTACTCCCGTAACACCTCTTCCAACCACCTATAGGTCGTTGGCTCGCTGTACTCACTAGACACGACGATTTGCCTCCGTTTGCACTGCCTCCAGCATTAGCCTCCTCACCCACGTATTCGGGTGGTAGTGTGCGAAAGCAACGCTTCGTCGTGACTGTAGAACGGACTCAAGGCAGAGGCGACTCCCGCCGAGCGCGACACTCCCGCGCCGCACTGCACAACAATAAGACAGAACCCGTTGCTCTCTGTTGGAACAACGCGCACAGGCTTCTAATCTCAAACCTCACCCTACCTCTCCTTTACGAAGGAGAAGTGGGGTGAGGTTAAGTAGAAATCAAAGAAGAGCCGCAACCCTGACCTAAATTAATTGCGCTCTGATTTGTAGTCGAGCGGTTCTGGTACGGTCGGCTCTTTGCCCATAAGCACGCCGCCAATCTCGTTCCACATTCCTGCAATAAAACGCTTCATATTTTCGCGGTGGTGTTCGTCGTCACCGGAGAGGTCGTTCAAGATACGGACGAAGTAGGAGGGCTTGCCGTTGTCACCTACTAGCATCTGCCAGAAGAGGCGATTACGAACCTGCTCCGTCCTCTGCATAATGTTGCCCTCCATAACGTAGAACATCATTACCTTGTACGACGTATCTTTCTTGACTTCGTGGTACTGGCTCTCCAAGACTTTGAGCGTGCCGTATTTCGTGGGAATATCGAGTACTTGAATATCGCGAAGCATTGCGTTTACGCCAAGAGAACAGGTGTGCGGGTCGTGAAATACCTTCCGCCCGTTTCCAGCGGTGATGAGGAGTTGGACGCGCTCCCCCTTGCCGTTTTTCACGACGTAGAGTCGGTTGATAATACGGAGAGGCTGTAACTCCTCCTCTACATCTTTCGCCAATCTGTCGTAGTTCTCCCACCGCTGCACCTTAAATTCACTGCCATCGTAGGTGAATTTTTCAGGAACCTGCTGTTTACCGATAGGCGCGGAGGCGGAAGGTAGTGCTGGAACAAGCCCATGCAGTGCTATAGCTAGGAGGAGTATTCCATTAATACAGAGTAAGGGCTTGGTAGCGTGTTGGAAACCCTGCTTGGATGGGATGAGTGCAATTAGCCGCTTATAGAGCGGCGCCTCTGGCTGAACCGTGCCTTCTTTGACCGCTTTCCAGTACGCCTCCTCTTTTTTCTCCTCCTCTTCGTTCATGGGCATACCTAAGAACCGTTTGCACCGGATGATTCGGGCAAAGGTGTAGAGAAAAAAGAAAGCGATGAGCAGAACTATGAAGCCGCTATAATCGTGGAACTTGCCCGCGGCGGCGGTGCTAATCAGCTCCCCTGCTATGCCAATCATTGTGATACGAAAGGCGTTGAAGAGTAGGCTCATGGGCAGAGTGATGCCAAAAAGAAGCCATCGCCGCCATACGTCCCCCTCCATAACATAGGCAAATGCTGCAGTGAAGGTTGTGAGCGAGAGGAGAGTTTTGAAGCCGCTACAGGGTAACTCTACCGCCATACGGTAGTGTTCCATGGTGACGAGAGTTCCTTGCTGCTGGGAAGAGAGCAACAACAGGTTCAGTAGCTTGACGGCGATAGTCGTTGAGGCAATTTGAATGGGGAACGCCACATGATTTACGAGTTGGTCGGGGATGAGCGGTATCATCATTACCGAGAAGATAAGCGGAAAAAAGAGAACGCGTGTCCTTCCCCGCCCCACCAACATCAGTACCGTTCCGAACATTAGCATCACGAAGGATATGGACTTGACGACTGCTACCGCCCCCCTCTCGCCAAAGAAGAGAAGGAGGAGTGCCAGCACGATAAGGATACTGCCTGCCCATGTGTTTGTGAGGCGTACTTTTTGTAGGCTCTCCCTGTTGCGGTATATCATCACAATGACGAAAAAAGGGACGAAGATGGAGTGTGCATAGAAGCTACCCGACCATGTCCACTCCGTCCACCACCAAGCGAAGGTATTCCAATAAAGGGTCACAATGAGAGCCATAGCCAAGCCAAATAGCCCCCAGAACTGCCACAGCGGCTTCTGCTTTGCTTCAACGCTCGTTGTCATCTCGCTTGCCATACTTATAACGCTCCTTCAATCCACCTCATGGAGTGCGGTGTTCTCCCGCACTACCCCACCCTTTTCCGGGCGAGGTAATTTGACCTTTGAACGGTTTTACTGTTTTGGCGTAGCCGCCGTAGCACGGTCAGGGAAAAACATCATCTCAACGTTGCCCTTGTCGTTGGGGTCTTCACTCCAGAACTCAGAGTTCCCCCACAAAAGCGTCAGTTTCTCTTGCCATGGCTTCGCACGACGCAACGATGCCCCCATACGAAGTTTTTCGTGTGTTTTCGGCTCGTTCTTATCGGCAGTTTTGCCAGGAACCACTTCGACCATACGAGCAAGGATGGTCTGCGCCCCCAATGAGCGTAGCTCCTCCGCAGGGAACTCCCTGACTTCGCCTGGCTTCAGGTTAAAAAGGTCTTGTAGTTGCGGGGAGGCGGCTTTCCCTCCCAGTGCGCGTGTAACTGTGAATACGTCTTTATCGCCCAAAAAGACTACTTGACCAGGAAAAGCACGTGCAATATCTGCCGGAGCTTGTTGCGGTACTTTCTCCAACATCGACCTTACGTCGGCGATGGGAGCCTTGCGAAACAGAAGTGTAAGGTGTAGGCGTGCCTTGTCTGGGGTGTCGTAGGCGGCTTTATATATGTTGTACTCTTCCTCTAGCATGGCATCA
>JAPLCR010000684.1:0-1400 GCA_026392135.1 Armatimonadota bacterium | reverse complement strand
GCACATCTTTAGTGAGCAGGCGTTGACGCGCTAGGTCGTACTGAATAGTACTCTTCTCTTCCGCTTCCATCCATGGGTTTGTGTTGACCCGTCGTGCAAACTGCCAATCAAGCTCTTTCTTTTCGTTATAGATGTCAATAATCTCTTGTTCGGCGGGCCAAACCCCTTGCTTAACAGCCTCTGATTTGACCAAAACACGCTCAACCATTACGGCTTTTATGTTTGGGTTTTTCTGTTCGAGGTAGTCGTTCACATCCTTTTTGGTAATACTCTCCCCATTCACCTTCAGAATTGGGCGACGACTCCTGAACTTTACGTAGAGAACCACGTTTACTACGAGGGACACAAATAACAGAAAACCAAAAATTAGTTTTGCTGGACGCATCTTCTTTTCCTTTCCTTAGTGGATGCGGACACTATTGTCCGCCCTATCTGTCTGTAGGGGGGCAAATTCCGTTTGCCCTCTCTATTCTACCCTCTTCACGCACATACCAGCTTTTCGACCACTTGTGCGATACTCTCCACCCAGTGGTCAAGGCTCATCTGTTGCTCCATATCCTGCCGCCCAATGTGCCCCATTCTCTCAGCAACACTGGGGTTGTCGAGAAGTCGCGTTATCGCGTCGCGCCATGCCGCGGTATCTCCGGGCGGAACAAGTATTCCGTTTTCTCCATCACGAATGGCTCCCGCACTACCTTCCGTTCGTGTGGAGACAATGGCTTTTCCCATCGCCATTCCTTCCAGAATGGTCGTAATGCCTGCCTGAAAGTCGTTCTGATAAAGCGGGACGACGACAAAGCGTGAATCCGCGTAGAGTTGTCGTAAATCAAAGTATTCGTATCGCTGTGCCTTGACATTAAGCGGCAGTGCGATTTTTTCAGTCTCGTTCTGATGTTTACTCCAGGGGCTTGCCGCACCCAATCGGAGTTCTACTGGCATCCCTCGTACTGCCTCGATGAGGGTGGGATAGTCTCGCCACTCCAAACCTGCGCCGCTTATCATGCGCTCTGGCGCGTCTATTGAGGGCAACATCGGGCGATAGAACTTAGTATCGGCATGAAACGGTATGAAATGGAGTTTTGCGGTCGGTATACCTAATTCACGCACCCCATACTCTTTTTGTAGTTGCGAGTAGACAAATATCGCATCCATCTGACGGTGCAGTGCACGAAAGAAAGGACGCTTCTTCGGTGGCGTGAGCCTGTGACCGATAAGCACGTGCTTTGGGCGAACTCTATGTCGCTTGAGTAAGAACGCGAGCGGTATGCTAACACTCTCGGAATTAGAGAAAATAACGTCGTAATCGCGCCGCTTGGTATAGCCTAGCATGGCGAGTGCAGAGTCGTTTCCTACTTTATGAACGAGACGCACCACCGCAGGATTGTCGGAACGAGATAGCG
>JAPLCR010000313.1 GCA_026392135.1 Armatimonadota bacterium | reverse complement strand
TTGCAAAATCAGTATTAAGACTTGTTCGTGACCACTCTTTAACTATTTGGCATAAGAATCCCTGCCTCGGTTATCAAGAAATCGAGGTTTTCATTTAGGGCTGTCCGAAGCGCGAAGCAGAGCCTCGTCTTCCTCTTTCACGTCTCTCGCAGGGCGTAGTAGCTCCTCCTGCTTTTAGCGGAGTTCGTTCAACATCACGCGCTCCTGTTCTAAAGAAGAGCCACCTGCACCAGATTCGTATGGAATGTGGAGCCGCCCCCCATATCCGTCAGCCTATCGGAAGTCAAGGCGTTGACATTGCCCCCTTCCGGGCTGTCTGTGTGCCACCAGAGCGAGGGAGACCACGCCACTCCCGCCTTCACCTTATCGCCCACCATCGCCTGTAACTGTACCGCCCCCCGCCGATTCCAGACTCGCACCCAGTCGCCCTCCGCCACGCCTCGCGCCTCCGCGTCCGCTACGTTCAGCCAGATACGGGGCGCGCGTTCGCTCTTTTTCAGCGAGTCGAGGTTGCTGAATGTGGAGTTTAGGAAGTGATGCGCCGCCGGACTGAGCAGGTTTAGTGGGAAATCTTGCGCTAGTTCAGGGGCAGCCTCTGCGCTCTCGGCGGAGGGAGTGTAGTTCGGCAGGAGGTCGTAGCCGTCGCGCTCCGCCTGTTTTGAGGCGAACT
The DNA here is from genome assembly GCA_026392135.1 of Armatimonadota bacterium. GTDB lineage: Bacteria > Armatimonadota > Chthonomonadetes > Chthonomonadales > Chthonomonadaceae > CAIJLM01. Next base: position 4,396 of record JAPLCR010000313.1, on the reverse strand, counting down.
CTACCTTACCAGACGGAGTGCGAAAGCCTGTGCCATCCTGAAAGGGCACGAATGGGTTGCTCTGAGTGCGAAGTTTCGCGAAGCCATGTTCTTGCAGGGTTTCGTAGGTTATCCCCTCCATGTAGGGATGGTCGCTGTTCAGGGCGGCGCGAATTATCTGCTCCGCCGATTCGTCGAACGCGGAATCCATATAGCCCATCGCCTTCGCCAGCGCGTTCATCACCTCGATATTGGGGCGCGATTCGCCAAGCGGCTCAATAGCGGGAACGCACAGGTTGAGATAGAGATGCCCATAAGCCCGCATAAGGTCGAGGTGTTCCATATGCGTCGTCGCGGGCAGGAGAATATCGGCGTATCGCGCCGTATCGGTCATCATCTGCTCATGCACCACCACAAAGAGGTCTTCACGCTCAAAGCCCTGCCTTACCAGATTGCTGTTCGGCGCAACGGCGAGCGGGTTCGAGTTATAAACATAGATGGCGCGTATCGGCGGGTCTTGCGCTTCCATCAACGCCTTTCCGATTTCGTTCATGTTGATAGCGCGGGGTTCCGTTCGCCCATAGTCAGCGCAACTCGGTTCGCCCTCCGCAGGGCACAGTTCAGGGCGTGAAATGGCAGGGCGATTGAGCGGGAAATGGGCACTGGTAGAGAGTAGCAGACCACCCCCTTGCTTGCCCCATGCCCCAATAACCCCCGGTAGGCAGGCGATAGCACGTATCATGCTCCCGCCGTTCGCGGTTCGGCTCAAACCGTACCCCAGCCGAATCGCGGCGGGGGCCTCTGTAGCGTAACGCCGCGCAAGCGTAACGATTTCGTCCTGCGCTAGTCCCGTTATCTCAGCGACACGCTCCGGCGGAAACTCCGCGCATCGCTCCCGAAATTCGCGCCAACCTACCGAATACGCCTCCAACCACGCCTCATCATGTAGTCCCTCTGAAAAGATGATGTGCGCCATACCCAATGCTAACGCGCCATCCGTTCCCGGCTTTGGCTGAATGAACCAGTCGGCGGAGTTCGCTGTGCGTGTTCGGAAAGGGTCTATCACCACTACGGTAGCACCCTTCGCTTGCGCCTCCTTGAGATAGGGCATTAGGTGAACATTGGTAGAGGAGAGGTTCGTCCCCCACACAAGGATAAACTTGCTGTTTGCGAAGTCTTCGGGGTCTATCCCCCCTGACCAGCCGTTGACATAGCCGTACCCCGCCTCCGCCGCCGCCGAGCAGATAGTCCGTAGAAGTCGGCTCGCCCCCATTCGGTTCCACAACCTGCCGTCGCACGCGCTCATACTGACCACGCCCATCGTTCCCGCGTAGGAGTAGGGCAGTATCGCCTCCGCTCCGCTCTCTGCAATGGTAGCCTTCCAGCGCGTGGCTATCTCCTCTAACGCCTCCTCCCACGAGATTCTCTCAAAACGCCCCTCACCGCGCTTGCCGACCCGCCGCATGGGGTAATGGAGGCGATCAGGACTGTAGACGCGCTCTTCATAGTGCGCCACTTTGCGGCAGAGGTTGCCGCGTGTGTACGGGTTGTCGGGGTTGCCCGCCACACTGACGAGTTTGCCCTCCTCCACATAAGCGAGCATGGAGCAGGTGTCGGGACAGTCGTGAGGACAGGCGGTCTTTATGGTTAGGGGCTGTATGGGCATGATTCGTCTCCTATCGAGGGTGCTACTTGAATTATAGCGGGAAAGTTAGATTTATGGCAAGCGGGAGAAGGTTTGTGATGTAAGGGATGTTGGGATGTTAAAATCTTCCAAAACCTCTAGGGAAAGGGAGACTATCGCCAAAAAAAGTCACCTGCCGCCCTAGTCCCCCCTCGCCCAGAATTGGGAGATGGGGCGGGGGTGAGGGCTTCTGGTTTTCAAATGGAAGACTTATTCCAGAGTAAGTCCCTTATCTACTTTGGGTATCTGTATAAAGCCGCCTAACGACACCCACTTCCCGTTTAGCATCACTTCGGGGCGAATAACCAGCCCCTTGCCATACGACTCCGTTACCTCGAACGAATGCAAACGCAGGTGCGTAATGGCATTTTGCTGTATCAGGGTATCTGAAGCGTAGAGGGGTATGTTGCGGATATAGGCGAGCTGTTCGGCGTTTAAGGCAAGCCCGTTCGGCAGTATCACTTCAGGGTACCTTTGGTAGAGAGCGAACAGGGGGCGCATTATTAGTGCAGAGCGGATAGATTGGGAGGAGGAGGCAAGTTCTTCCGCCTGAGCGTCATTAATGCGCGACATCAGTTTCGCTAAGTTCAGTAGCGTGATAACGCCGTTCTTACTAAAGAGGCAAGCGCGGATGAGTTCGTAAGGGATAGAACGGTTCTCTTCAACAAACCATCGGGGATAGTTTACGAGGAGGAAGTCCCCGCGCCATTTGTAGATGGGCAATATTGGCTGAAACTCAAACTTTTCCAGAAAGCCTCGAATTTTTTGTTTTACAGGAGAGCCTGGGTCGCGTTGTTTATAGGGGAGTAGCGCGAGTATTGGCGTAGAAGTCCCATCCGCTATCTCAAAAAGCCGATTGACTAACGCGTTGGAATAACGGGTTAAGGGGCGCGAAACTTCTCCTTCACGAACAGGAATTTGCGGGGGCTGTAGCGAGTGTGCCTCCGTAACTTCTTTATCTGCCAAAAGGCTGTCATCTGTCTCCCCTAACATAATCCATAGTTTACGAATGACGGAACGCAAGCCCTTTTCGATTGCAAATTCGCTTATCAAAGACATACCGCCCCCCATTTTATCTAAACCCAAATAGAGAGTGCAGAGCATATCAGGGCTACTTTTGTCTCCGCTATGAGAGTAGAAATGCAGTTCGTCCGGTTCAGGAGGAGGCGCGTCAACCGAGCCATCGCTTTGTTGCACTACAGGGTACCAAGTAGCCCATATACGATGCAACCTCTCTTGCACTTCTGGGGATGCCTGCTTGACTGCAATACGAAAGTCCCGCTCTCCGCGCATTACTTTCTGCTGGAGGTTAGGCGGAACTGTCTCTGCAAACAAGAGAACCCCATCCCATATCTCGGGAGCATCCACAAACGCCTTCGCCCAGTACTCCTTGTCCTCAAAGAGCGTAGCGGCTAGGTTTTTCTGATTCTTCTTGCGCTCTTGCGGCATCATTCGCGCCATTGAAAGCATTGTGCCCATATAGTTGTCGAATGCCATCTGCGCGTACTGCTGTAAGGCACGGTTTTTCTCCTTTGCGTCGGCGGAGGGAAAAAGAACATAACGGTATTTACCCGGCTCACCCTTTCGTAGCCATGCCCACCGCGCTTCACGATTGCTTACCAGTGACCAAATCGCATTCATGACATCGCTTAATGGCACGTTGTTCACGGATAGAGACACCCTTGTGCCCGACAGTTCATCCCGTTCATCAATCACAACCTCTACATCACTCTCCTTAGCCATAGTTGAGAGTAGCTCCGCGAGATAGGCACCCTTGCCAACAAGAGTGATATGCTTTTCCAGTCGAGGGTCTTCCATTCGCATTTTCGGCGTTATATCGGAAGCGAAAAGTGGGCTACTGTAGAGTATCACAACGCACAGTACTAACAAGCATAGTTTGAACGAACGCATAATAAGACCTCCACATAGTAATTTCAATTGAGGGCTAGCTCATAAAGGTTAATCACCTAGGCATACGGACGCACTTCGACAGGGGTCGTTGCCAAGCCTGCATCAAACTCCCCTGTCTTAGTCTCTTCAATGTTGGGGGAGCTATGCGCGGTATATAGGTTGATAGCGACTGCCCCAGTTTTCGTGGCAGTCAGAGAACCATTCCATGTCATACCAGCCCCGATAAACGGATTCTCACTCGCCGTAGCGTCGCCATCCAATACGTGTACGAGGGTTGTCTGGCGAACTAAATCAATCTGCACGTACTTGTGCAGGTAGGCTACTCTCCCCGTAGCAGTCAAATTTTTGCAGGTATAAATCCCTTTACCTGTAACCGTCACAGATGCCGTACTACCAGGGTTTGTCTCGTAGATAGCTTGTGGTTGCCCCGCAATGAAACTGGCGGTAGAAGTTACAGTAAACAGTTGCGCGTTACACGGCTTGCTGTGAGCCACCAAAATGAGCAATGTCAGCAGAGCCAATCGAAGGATTTTCATGTCTATTCTCCTGTTCTTATTGTGAGAGTATGAGCTAGCCACTCCTCTATTATAGCTTCTAAACCCTGATTCCTTAGTTTTGCAAAAAAAAAGTGAGTTTATTGGTAAGCAGATGTTCGATTGCGTGAACTCCGCAATAAGCGTCGCGAAAGAGGGAATTCAGAGGGGGAGGGCGTTAAAAGAGGCGGTTATTTGCGGGTATCTATCTTGGGTATCTGTATAAAGCCGCCTAACGACACCCACTTCCCGTTTAGCATCACTTCGGGGCGAATAACCAGCCCCTTGC
>JAPLCR010000629.1:6981-12870 GCA_026392135.1 Armatimonadota bacterium | reverse complement strand
TACTCTCCAGTCTGTTCGCTACATGGAAACTCAGAGGAGAAGAGACACTCACTGCCTGTCAGAACATGATGCAAAAGGCGCTAAAGAGTTCCTTGCCCCACCCTGCCTAATTTCTACTCCCATAACCCTGAACTCTTACGGTTTCGTAAGAACCGTTTGCAAACTCAGTAAAAGGGGTAGAATATCGGGCATTGGCTGAGGAGTTCCTCCGTTGTAGTTTTGTCACTTTAACGGTACTCCATAAGCCCTACTTTTTGTTACGAAACCCCGATTTTTTGGCGAAGGTATTGATAATGTAATTTGGGGTTACACATCTCAAAAACCACAAGGTCTTTGCAGGTCTCGCGGAATGAGGTAAGACGACGGTAGGATGGTTCTTTGGTTTCAAACTCCACCTCGTCGTCAACCCCCTCGGAGAGTTGGTAAATCTCCGCATTACATCGGGAAACACCGATGACCGCAAGCCCGTTCCAAACCTTATGAAGCGCGTGTTTGGAAAGTGTTTGCTGACAAAGGTTATCTCTTCTCAATGGGCGCGACTATCTCCAGAATGTCGCCTATCGTACAGTGAGCCTCCACCGAATGCCGGAGGCGACGCTCGACGTGAATCTCATATTGATTCCGTCGCCCCATGCGTTGGCGCGTAATTACGCCAGCCTCTTCCAAATCGGCGATGATGCGTTGTACAGCTCGCTCGGTGATACCTACGAGGATAGCGATGTCCCGCAGGCGAGCGAGCGGGTCGCGAGCAAGGCAGATAAGGACGTGTGAGTGGTTGGTAAGAAATGTCCAGGAGGGTGTGGAAGGAACAGAGGCGTTATCAATTTCGGACACGTTAAAAACTCCTAACAAAACATGAAATATAATTCGTGTTTTGTATATCATGATTTTATTTTCGTGGTATACTATTCGCGGTAACCACTTCATTATATCTTACCGCGAAAGGAACCCTTTTTTCAATGAGTAGAACAGCGATTACAGTCGCGTACGGCGATGGCATTGGTCCCGAGATAATGCACGCTACACTTCATATCCTTCAGGAGGCTGGCGCTCAATTGGATATTGATCCTATTGAGATAGGACAGAGTGTCTATGCACGTGGAGTCTCTTCAGGAATCGAGCCAGAAGCCTGGGATTCGCTGAGGCGTACGCGCGTCTTCCTTAAAGCACCGATAACGACCCCTCAGGGCGGGGGCTTCAAAAGCCTGAATGTGACTATCCGCAAGAGTTTGGGGCTGTATGCGAATGTGCGCCCATGCGTGGCGTATGCGCCCTTTGTACGAACCAGGCATCCGCAGATGGATGTGGTTATCGTTCGAGAAAATGAGGAAGATTTGTATGCGGGCATAGAGCACCGACAGACCGATGAAGTTATGCAGTGCCTCAAGCTCATATCGCGCCCTGGTTGCGAGAAAATTGTGCGTTACGCCTTTGAATACGCCAGAGCGAACGGGCGCAAAAAAGTCACCTGCTTCACCAAAGACAACATTATGAAGTTGACGGATGGACTTTTTCACAAAGTCTTTGACGAGATTGCCGTAGGCTACCCGGATATTCAGAACGAACACTTGATTGTGGATATTGGTGCCGCGAAGCTCGCCGATACCCCGGAGGCGTTCGATGTAATAGTCACCCCTAACCTGTATGGAGATATTCTCTCCGATGTTGCGGCGCAGATAGCCGGTTCTGTCGGCATGGCTGGATCTGCCAACATTGGGGAGCATGGGGCGATGTTCGAGGCGATACATGGCTCCGCGCCTTCGATTGCAGGACAGAATACCGCTAACCCATCGGGACTGCTGTTAGCCGCCGTTATGATGCTGGTGCACATTGGGCAGGGAGAGGTTGCGACTCGCATTCATAACGCCTGGTTATGCGCCATTGAGGATGGCGTACATACACCGGATATCTTCACCGAGGGCTTCGTCGCCAGGCTAGGAAAGGAGCCTTGTACGCTACAACCGGTCAGCTACGCCAGTACGAAAAAAGGGATAGAAATGGGAACATTGGTAACGCGCCGACCTGCGGCGAAGAAAGACCTTGTGGGGGTGGATGTGTTCCTTCACTGGCGCGACGGCTCTCCCGATGACCTCGGCGCAAGGCTATCGCTCGCCAGCGCTGAAAAACTTGGATTGACCATGATAACCAATCGCGGGGTGAAGGTGTGGCCCAATGGGTTGCCAGAGACTTTCTGCACCGACCACTGGCGGTGTCGATTTCTGGGGAAGGGCGATGCGATAGGGCATTCCGATATTATCAGCTTGCTACAACGGATAGAGGCTCTGAATCTAGATTTTATCAAGTGCGAGAACCTGTGCAATTTCGATGGAGAGCCTGGTTTCGCTCTGGGGCAAGGGCAGTAGAGCCTCAAGCACTGCCAGAGTTCCTAAAAAATCCTCTCCCTGAAAGGGATACCTTTCAGGGAGAGGCTAAGTGGCGTGAAGCCTGCCTACTTGTTCTCTAGTTTCTCCACAGGAAAGGGCGGGTGCTTGGGCTTCTTGGGCGCGTTCTTTTTGAGTTGTTCACGGATATAGGCGATAGCGCGTTCCAACTGCGGGTCTGCGCCGTCGAGCATCTTGTCAGGAGTGTTGTTAATCTCCATGTCGGGATCTATACCGTGGTTCTCCGCTATCCACTTGCCGTCTTGCGGCGACCACAAGCCAAACTGCGGTGCGGTAACTCCTCCGCCGTCCATGAGCGGTATCCCGCCGTTAATACCCACCAGTCCGCCCCATGTGCGCTTGCCAATAATGGGCCCCACGCCCGCTTTGCGGAAGAAGTAGGGGAGAGCGTCGCCGCCCGAACCCGACCACTCGTTGGCGAGCATTACTTTGGGACCTTCAATGATAGCAGGAGGCGACTTGAAGTCCGCTCCGTAGCGGGGAGTCGCAATACTGAGCAGTTTACGGCTTAGTTTCTCCACGAAGAAATCGGGAATAAAGCCGCCGCTATTGAAACGCTCATCTACGATAAGCGCGTCTTTATCCAGCAGAGCGTAGAAGGCTTTCCCAAACTCGGTAATACCGCCCTGCGCCGTGTCGGGAACGTGAATATAGCCTACGCGCCCTCCAAAGGCTTTCTCGATTTTCTGACGGTTGGTATCTACCCAGTCGGCGTAGCGTAGCGTGTCCTCGTTCGCGATAGGGCGTACTGTCACCTCACGCGCCCCATCGGGAGAGGGCTTGCTATTTACTTTGAGGACAACCGCTTTATCGGCGGTGTTCTCGAAGAAAGCGTAAGGCTCTACACCCGTCGTGACGGGTTTGCCATCTACCGCAATCAGATACTCGCCCTCTTTCACATTGATGCCGGGTTCACGCAAGGGAGAGCGTCGGGCGGTATCCCAGTTCTCTCCTCTGTATATCTTCTTAAAGCGATAGAAGCCGTTCGCCTCCTCAAAGTCTACCCCCAACAGACCTCCGCTCACCTGCGGAGTGCGGGGCGGTTCGCCTGGATCTACGTAGGCATGAGAGGTGTTAAGCTCCCCAATCAACTCTCCTAAGAGGTAGGAGAGGTCGTCCCGATGTGCGACGCTCGGAATCAGTTTGCGGTATCGCTCTCCAACTGCTTTCCAGTCCAATCCGCGCATATTGGGGTCGTAATACAGGTCGCGCTCCTGCCTCCACGCCTCGTTGAAAATCTGTAGCCACTCAGCGCGAGGGTCTACTTTCGCCTCTAGTTGGAGGTTCAGTTTCCCCGCTCCCGGCTGTTGATTGGGGGTAGGGTCGATAATACCGTAGAGGTTTCCGGGCGCATTGTAGATGATTTTTGCGCCTGCGGCGTTGATGTCGTAGTTGGCGATACCTCCCATTATCGTCGCTACCTGTTTCGAGGCGACGCTGAACTGTAGGAGTGTTCCGTTGTTCATAAAGTAGACGCTACCCGTTCCTGCACTCAACCCCTGATAGTTACCGGGAGGCGTGGGAAGCGCGATAATGCGGTCTGCCAACCCTTCAATATCTACCTTCATTGCGGGAGTTGCAGGCGGTGTTACAGGCGCGGCAGGCTTCGGCGCATCCGCTTTAGGCGCGTCGGGCTTGGGCTTCTCCTCCTCTTTAGGCTTCTCTTCGTCACTGTCAGGGGTAAGCGGCGAGAGCGTATCGTTTTGCAGAGTGAGAGCGAAGACCTGCGCCGTGTTTTGGAAATTGATACCGGGTTCGGGACCGGGTAGGTGCGGAACAAAACTTCTATCCGAGATAAAGTAGAGGTACTTTCCGTTCAAATCGAAGGCGGGCTCGCGGTCATTAAAACGCCCATTGGAGAGGTTGTAGATGCGCCGTTTCTCCACCGAATAGAGGTAGATAGCGTTCAGGAGAGCGGGAGTAGGCTTGGAGTAGGCAATCCATTTGCTATCCGCCGACCACTTTCCTAGCGATACCGGTCCGACCTCAGATTTGTCTACAAGAACAGGCTTTTTGTCAGCAATCGCGACCATCCACAGGTGTAGAGAGGCATCCGTATAGAGCAGGGATTTGCTGTCTGGCGACCATGCCAACCCGGTGCGGTATACGTTGCTGTCGCTGGTAATACGTACCTCTTCCCCAGAGCCGTCCTGTGAACGGGTATAGATGTCCATCTCGCCCGCTCTATCAGAGAAGTAGGCGATATGCTTTCCATCGGGAGACCAAACAGGGTTCTGCTCTCGCACTCCGGGCGTGTTGGTGAGGTTACGGGTCTCGCCTTTGCTAGCGGGAACCGTAAATATCTCGCCTCGCGCCTCAAAAACGGCGCGCACCCCCGCAGGAGAGAGCGCAAAACTGGCTATATTGCCCTCAACGTGGCGTAGCGAAGGGCGCGTATTCAGCATATCACTCTTAATTTGAATGTTGACGGGTGTTATCTTCTCGGTTTTGAGGTCGAGCGTATTAATTTCGCCGCCATGTTCAAATACAAGCGCATTGGAGCAAGCGGAGGGCCATTTCACGTCGTAATCCGTGTAGCGCGTTAGCTGTTTTACGCTCTTGTTTTTGGTACTGTACACAAAAAGGTTGACGGTGTTCGTGCGATCAGAGGCGAAGTAGATTTTATCGTCCACCCACATCGGGTAGAAGTCGGTTGTAGTTGTGTGCGGCAGTTCTGAATACTGATTATTCGTGAGGTCAAACACAGAAATATAGGCTTGCAAGCCTCCACGATACCGCTTCCACGTCGCTCCCTCTCGTGAAATACGATTGTAGGCAATCTGTGTGCCATCGGGGGAGAAAGAGGCTAGTCCCGCCTCTGGTAGCGGCAGTTTTTTCGGTAGCCCGCCCTTTACCGAGATGGTGAAGAGGTTCGCGATGCGCTGTGTATGCGCGGCGCGTCCTGAACGAAAGAGAACGGATTGACTATCGGGAGTCCAGCCCATGACCATATCGTTTGCGGGGTGATAGGTCAGGCGAAAAGGTTCTCCGCCATCCGCAGGAATCACGTAAGCATCATTGTTGCCGTCGTAGTTACCGCTGAACGCGAGATACTTGCCGTCCGGTGCAAACTTAGGGGCGCGTCTTATGCTTGGATTGGCGGTTAGGCGACGCGCAACGCCTCCAGAACGAGAAACCGTCCAGATGTCGCCTCCGTATACAAAAGCGATGTCAGTCTGGTTAATGGCGGGTTGACGCAAAAGGCGCGTCGTCTCTTGCGCTAGAATGGGGAGCCTTGCGCCTGCCATGATGAGGGTGAGCGACAAGACAAATATGGCTCTTAGCCGTAGATTCAAGGGTGATAACCTTCCTGAGAGTAGTGAAAAAACCTGCAAACACCTTCCCCATAGACGATTGGTAGGGGATATGGTTTCGGAATTTTAGGTTTTATCGCTGTTTTTCGCAAGGGTAGGCATGAATCTGCCGTATCTATCGCGAATTACTAAGTAGAGGTTTCTTTTCTCAAAAAGCGGCTCTCATTTGCACT
>JAPLCR010000629.1:5812-6956 GCA_026392135.1 Armatimonadota bacterium | reverse complement strand
TAGAGGCTTTCCACGATGTTAGAGCAGAAGTACGAACTGGGCGAACTGGTAGGGCGCGGGGGCATGGGCAACGTTTTCGCCGCTCGCAATCGGCAGACGGGCGAAGAGGTCGCTATCAAGCGAATGAACCCCGCTGTAATGGAAGACAACCGATTTGTACAGAGATTTTTGCGCGAGGCGAACCTCGGCGTAAAACTGGTACACCCCAACGATATTAAAGTCATCGAAGCGGGAACCGACGAGCAGGGCGTACCCTATATGGTGATGGAACTGCTAAAAGGAATGACCCTCGAACAACGCCTCAAACGCGATGGGACGATACCTGAAGAGGAGGCTATCAAAATCGTACGCGACACTCTTCTCGGTCTGCAAAAAGCGCACCAAGAGAGTGTTATTCACCGCGATATGAAGCCCGCAAACATTTTTCTCTGCGATGATGGCTCTGTGCGCGTTATGGATTTCGGCATTGCAAAAGCCCTTGAAGACTCTCCCCTCACACGTACCGGAGCCATCATCGGCACTTTGGTCTACATGAGTCCAGAACAGACGCAGGGCAAACCCGTTGACGCTCGCTCCGACATCTACAGTCTTGGGCTTTTCTTTTATGAGATGCTGGCTGGCAAATTCCCCTTTCAAGGAAAAACACCTGCCGTTATGCTTTTGGAAAAAGTCACCAAACCCGCGCCTCCGCTTCCCGATAATATCTCGCCTTGGCTTCAAACGGTGGTGGAAAAGTCCCTCACGAAAAGCCCGGACGACCGCTTCCAAAGCGCCTTTGAGATGGTTCTCGCCCTGAAAAACAAGCAGCCCGTCGCTGTAAAACCCTTCGACACATCGTCCGTACCGAGTGCCGCGGCGAAAGTGGAACCCACAAAGTCTGCCTCGCCTTGGGATAAAAAGATAGAGGCGAAAGCGAACGGCAACGCCGCTCCGAAAGCACCCATCACTACCGAGACCACTGCTCGCCCCAAAACCCCCATCATTGTGGCAGTTATCGTCATTGCAGTTTTACTACTGATTGGCTTTATCATGATGAACAAGGGAAGCGGAGCAGACGAAACGAAAAAGGCTACGAAGGGTTCTGCCAAAACGACAGAGAAATCTAAGGGGAGTTCATCAGAGTAGTTTGTCTGAGAGAAGGAGA